>DATJKY010000317.1:0-3041 GCA_035490955.1 Terriglobia bacterium
ATCCCCTGGAAGAAAATCCACCGGCATGTCTTCCGCCTCCAAAAGCAGATTTACCGAGCCACGCAAGATGGACGTGTTCGGATAGCACAGAAATTACAGAAGTTATTGATCAAGTCATGGTATGCACGGCTGCTCGCGGTGCGTCGGGTGACCCAAGATAACCGTGGGAAACACACAGCAGGTATCGATGGGGTGAAATCCCTCACGCCACCACAACGCCTGGCCCTTGCTCACACCCTCCGGCTCGATAGCAAGGCCACGCCGCTGCGACGCACGTGGATCCCCAAACGCGGCAGTCCTGAAAAACGCCCATTAGGAATCCCGACCCAACAGGAAAGGGCGCGGCAGACGCTCGTGCGCCAAGCACTGGAACCCGCATGGGAGGCCAAGCTGTCGCCGCATACCTATGGCTTTCGCCCAGGACGCTCCTGCTGGGATGTAAGAGAAGCGATTTTCAACTGGATCAAGGCGCGACCGCAATATGCGCTCAAAGTCGATATCCAAAAATGCTTCGACCGGATCGATCATGATGCTCTATTGGCCAAAACACAGGCGTCACCCGTCATTCGTCGACAACTCAAAGCCTGGCTCAAAGCGGGCATTATGGAAGAGGGCCACGTCTATCCCACCACGACAGGTACGCTTCAAGGTGGCACGGGTGCGCGGCGAAGCGCATAGCGGTAATACTCAACTGCAAAGAGAGGAAACCAGGGGTTGAGATAGGGCTTCCCCCAAAGCACTAAGGCTGATCCGGCAGGCGGGGGACCCGAGCACGAACCCGTCTGAAGCCCGGAGAACACGGGGCAACCTGCCGACACGCCGCTACGGCACAAGGCCTCTAGCCTGCGGTTGACTATGGCTACGAAAGAAACCGTCGTCTGAAGCGTCCTCACCTTGGACACACTGCACAACGGCGGAGATGGTGTGAGACGTTGGGGAATCGCGGTTCGGGCATGCGATGAAACGGCTTTCGATGCGGCCACACGGCTCTGGCTAGAGGGGTAGAAGCCAACAGCCAACGGCGTGGGCACTGGGTCTGTGCCGGACGGGCGTCCAGAAGGAGCCTACGGTCAACGACCATCCGTCTCGCTATGTGAACGTCGGCAGCGCGGTCATTGGTCGTCCCGCGGCAGGTCGAGGACAGGGAAGACTGGGTTCGCTGCGACTGCAGGAATGGCCGCGTGGCGGAGCGGTGGTAGTAGTCGGCGCCGGGGAACGCCCTGTACATGGCGAAGCACCGCAGTCATGGCCACCAGGTACCACGGGGAGTAGAGAGGACGAAGACGTAGGTCCGCTAGCATCAAAACCCCACGTAGCCTGGCCACGAAGGCCATGCACCAACCGGCCCATCGTTTCGACCACCTCTAGCGGTTTCTGTGTCAACGGGCATGGAGAGCCACAGCCCTCAGGGGCGTGCTGGCCAACACGGGGGCACGCACCCCAGGGATTGATGGCATCCCCAAAAGCCATCTAGCATCAGAGGAGGCCAAATCCACTCTTCTCCAGGAAAGTGGACAGGAGCTGTGCGAGCGGAGCTTCCGTCCATCCCCAGTCCGACGGCTCTATCTCCCCAAGAGCACTGGCCAACCACGCCCATTGGGGCTCTCCACGCTCACAGACCGCGTCGTCCAGCTGGTGCTCAAGATGGTGCTGGAACCCATCTGGGAAAGCGACTTGCTTCACTGCTCGCACGGCTTCCGACCTGGACGCCGTACCATGGACTGTCTTGCGCTGCTTGATAGCTACATCAACGAGCGGCATAAGGACTGCTGGGTGATTGCGGGCGACATCCACGCGGCATTCGATAGTATTCATCAAACCACCTTGCAGCCTCTCCTCGCCCAACGGATAGCTGACCCGCGATGCCTCGATGGCATCGCTCGCTTTCTCAACGCCGGGATGAGGCAGGGAGAGCTGTTTATCCGGACGGAGATCGGGACGCCCCAGGGGGCCATGTGCTCACCCGGGCTGGCCAATATCTATTTGCACCAACTCGATCTGTATTGGTGGACCCACTATGGTAGCCTCGATCGCAAGGTGAAGGAGCGGCGCAGGCAAGCCTATCAAGGCAACGGCGCGCTCATCAGCTATGCGGATGATGGGCTCGTGCTGACGAATGGCAGCAAACAGGAGGCCTATCGTCGGCGTGAGGAGTTGCAGGCTTTCCTCGCAGAAGCTCTGCAACTCCAACTCGCCGTGGAAAAGACGCACGTCACACATGTGAACGACGGCTTTCACGTCCTCGGGTTTCATGTCCGCCGCTATGTCCATGGCCATGACCGACCGCAACGGTTGGTCACACCGAGCGACAAAGCCCAGCAGCCCCTGAAAACCACCATGAGGGACATGACGGCGAGACGACGGTTTCGGGAGACCCCTCTGCGCAAGTTGAGCGCCCTCAACGCGGTCCTGAGGGGCTGGAGCACCTATGATCGCTACAGCAATGCCACGGCCATCGTCAAAGACCTCGATTGCTGGGTCAACCAACGCTTGTTCCGTTGGCTGCAACAGCGACATCGGATCACCGCCCACCGCATCATGACGCTGTACAAACACCGCGAACAGGGTCCCCGTGATAACTTGGGCATCCAGCATGGCGACGCGATGCTCTTCCTCGACCGGATGAGCGATCAAGCGCGGACGACATACCGGTCCCGCAAGCCTCAAAATCCGTATCTGAGCAAGGACTGGGAGACCCAAATCGAGTCAGGCGACTCCCCATTCCCGGAGCATGTCGGGCTTGGCAATGCCGAGAATAATGAGGTCTGGCGCGAAATGAAGGCACAGGTGCAGGCAGAACGTGGAGCAAGGTGTGAGCGCTGCGGCACAACGGTGCATCTCGACCTTCATCACCGGCAGGCCCGTCGCTACGGTGGACACGATACCATCGACAACGCCGAACTCCTGTGCAGACCCTGCCATGTGCAAACGCCCACGTCTGGTGACCATCGACGTCTGCAATGATGGAAAGCGAAGTGATGGGAAACTATCACGCTTCGTTTGGGGAGAGGGATGGTGAAACACGCACGATGCGAATCGTG
>DATJKY010000318.1:0-3441 GCA_035490955.1 Terriglobia bacterium
CTGCTGACGGTGCTCGTCGTTCTGAATGTGGTGGGTCTCGGTGTGGGCAAATGGATCAACAATCTGGGTGGCCTGGGGACCGGGATCGCGGCGGCAGCGCTCGTTGGCTTGGGGCTAACGGTTTGGATGAAGTTCGGAACCAACCTCACGGAGGCGGACTTCCGTATTCCGCCCAACCCTCGCTTCATATTGAACTCTTTCGGGGTCATGTGTTTTGGCCTTGTGGGACTGGAACTGGCGTCCGTGATGGGGGATGAAATCCAGAATCCCAAACGGACCCTGCCTGGAGCTGTTGCCTGGGGCGGCGCCATCTCCGGTTTGCTCTACGTCTTTGCCACTCTCACCCTCTTGGTGTCAGTGGGAAAGAACGATATCAGCGTGCTGCAAGGGGTGGTGCAGGCGGTAAGCCACATGGCGAGTGAAGTGGGTGTGTCCTGGATAGTTGCTCCGTTCGCGTTCATGCTGAGCCTCTCGATCGCCGGGATCGGTTCCGCTTGGCTTGCCGGTTCAGCGCGCATCCCCTTTGTTGCCGGTCTCGACTCGTACATGCCGCAGTGGTTGGGCAGGGTGCATCCTCGATACGCCACCCCTTACATGGCCCTGATTGTTCACGCCAGTGTCTCCATGCTGCTTTGTTTGATGAACCTTGCCGGGGCGGGCGTGCAGGAAGCTTTCCAGACCATGTTGTCCCTGGCGGTTGTCCTCCAGTTGGTACCGTTTCTGTACATGTTCGCGGCTTTGCTGAAACTCGCCTGGAGTGAATCCGCAAGCAGGGGCCACTACCGCAGAGGCGTGCTGACACTTGCCGGCGCTAGCGGTCTTGCCACCACCCTATTGGGGATCGCCTTGGTGTTCTTCCCCGCGCAACAGGTTACTTCGTTATGGCTCTACGAAGTGAAGATGTTCGGGGGTACTCTGTTCTTTGTTGGGCTTGCTGCCTTCTTTTTCTTCGTCTACGGCCGGCGCCGTATGGGTATGGCTTGCCCTACCGTTCCAGTAGCCTCAGCGGCCCGAGCCAGCGAGGGTACGGCAAGTCGTACCCCTACATCCCGCGCCGTGTGACGATGGGAGCGCGATTATGTCGAAGGAGCAAAAAGCTTCAATGGCTGGAAGAACGCGGCGAAAAATGACCAAGATTCCCGTCGCCACGGTAAAAGACAACCTCTCTAAGATTCTTAGGAGGGCGGCAGAAGAGGATGTGGTGGTGACGGTGCACGGGCGGCCCGCCGCGATCATCTTCGGATTCAAAGACGAAGATGATTGGCTGGAATATCGCTTGTTGGCGGACGAAAAATTTTTGGCTCGCGTCGCAGAATCAAGGCCCCAGTACAAGCGAGGAAGGTATGCGACGCTGGAGGGGTTGACCTGAAGGCTCGCCGAAGGTGCGGACCAACGAGTGGGTTGAGCTCGACCGGCGCGTCTTGATTTCTGATGATTTCCGGGGCCTGCCGTGCTAACCTTCATTCGAAAGGTATCCTATGGGAAGTATGATCACCGTGGATCTCTCACCCGAGTTGAAGGAGAGGCTCGAGAGGTACGCCAAAGAAACCAACCAGAACCCGTCCAGCGTCGCTTCCAGCGTCCTGGCGTCCTTCTTAGAGGACGAGGAAGCTCACCTCGCTGACCTGAGGGCGGGTCTTGAAGACGTTAAGTCGGGGCGAGTGATTCCGCACGAAGAGGTAAGCCGCTGGGTCGACTCGCTGGGTACGGAGCACGAACTTTCCCCTCCTAAATGCGATTAGAATGGTCAGCGAGAGCGACCCTGCGTCTGGTTGAGATCTGGGAGTACATTGCCAAGGATAGTCCGGAGTCCGCGGCCAGAACCGCACAGCAGATCCGCGATTGTGTTGCCAACCTGCCAAAGTTTCCCAACCTCGGCCAGCGCACGAGTTTGCCCAATGTCCGCCGGCTTCCCGTACCGGCAACGCGCTTTATCGTAGAATATCAGATCCAGCCCGAGGCAATCGTCGTGGTAACCGTGTGGCACGGCGCTCAACTGAAAACCCGCGGCTAGGTATAACTCCAGATAGACGGAGCGGATGTCCGCATCGCGGCATAGGGAGGAACCATGAACCGCTATCTTATGTACATCAACGGAGCATGGGTGGAATCCGTCGGCAAGCGCTATTTCCCCGTCTATGATCCATCCACCGAGGAGATTATTGCCGAAGTGTGCGACGGCAACGGAGAAGACGTGGACCGCGCTGTTGAAGCGGCCCGCGAGGCTTTCGAAACGGTCTGGTCGCAAACCACCGCTCAGGCGCGTGGTCGGATCCTATTTCGGCTGGCCGAGCGCGTCCGCAAGGAGGGCGCGATGCTGGCCGAGCTCGAGTCGCGTAATTGCGGAAAGCCCATCGTCGAGGCCGAATTTGATATCGCTGACGCGGCGACCTGCTTTGAGTATTACGGCGGACTGGCCACGAAAGTTATGGGCTACGTCAACCCCGTTCCGGACAACGCCCTCAGCCTGACCCTGAAGGAACCGGTCGGCGTGGCCGGGCAGATCATCCCCTGGAATTATCCCCTTCTGATGGCGGCCTGGAAGTTGGCGCCGGCGCTGGCCGCGGGATGTACGTGCGTGCTGAAGCCGGCGGAACAGACACCGCTAACCGTGCTCGAAATGGCGAACTGGTTCGCAGAGGAGGGCTTGCCGCCCGGAGTGGTCAACATCGTCACAGGATTCGGTGAAACCGCCGGCGCGCCTTTAGTGCAGCACCGCGACGTGAATAAGATTGCCTTCACCGGCAGCGCGGCGGTCGGCAAAATGATCGTCAAAATGGCGGCCGACACGGTGAAACGGGTGACGCTGGAACTCGGCGGCAAGTCGCCCAACATCTTCTTCGCCGACGCCGACTTCGAAGCGGCCATCGACGGCGCGCTGTTCGGCGTCTTCATCAACCAGGGTGAGGTTTGCTCGGCTGGGAGCCGCATCCTCGTAGAGCGCTCTATCTACCCCCGCTTCGTGGAGGCCATGACCGAGAAGGCCAAGCGCATCAAGCTCGGCCCGCCGCTCGAGCGCGAAACCAAGATGGGACCGTTGGTCAGCAAGGAGCAATACGAGCGCGTCCATTCTTATCTGAAAGTCGGCAAGGCCGAGGCCAAGGTGGCGATCGGAGGCGGAAGGCCTTCGGCCTTCACGAAGGGCTATTACGTGGAGCCCACGATCTTTTACGACGCCGAAAACAGCGCCCGCATCGCGCGCGAGGAAATCTTCGGCCCCGTGGCCACCGTCATTCCCTTTTCGAACGAGCAGGAAGCCATCCGCATCGCCAATGACACACCCTACGGGCTTGCAGCGGCGGTGTGGTCGCGTGACATCTTCAGGACGTTGCGGACGGTGAAGGCGTTGCGGGCCGGCGTCGTCTGGGTTAATCACATGCAGCCTACTTATGTCGAAGCACCGTGGGGCGGCTATAAACAATCCGGCTTCGGACGGGAGCT
>DATJKY010000319.1:0-10454 GCA_035490955.1 Terriglobia bacterium
TCGGTGACCGCCAGGGCCAGGTCGGCAGTGTCAAAGTAAATGTCGACCTCAGCGCCGGCGGAGAAGCCAGTGCCGGAAACGAGTGTGGTAAGTGTCGGTGAGGCGCTCCGCGGCGCCACGGTGATGGATTGGCTGAAGCCCCAAGCGGCGAGCCACAGGATGCTGGCCGAGCAAGCTAGGACGTACTTGGCGAGGCAAACAATTCTTACATGCGACATAGAGACCTCCCTTTTCGGGCGTGTTTCAGTGGAGCTCATCAGGGTTCTAGTGGTCAAGGGTTCCCGGAGCTGACCCCTGATGACTGTAATGGTGCTCCGAAGCGCATTCACTGTCAGTGACGGGGATCACGGGTGCGGGTGATGCATGGCACAATTCTTTTTATGCGGTTGCTTACGCCGGCTCGGCGCCCGCTCCGCGGAAAGCCTGTTCGCCGGGGTCGAACGGTTTAGGTGATGCCAGATTTCGGAGGCACTTTTCCAAGGGGAAATCAAAGCGGCAACCATTTACCTTGCCTCGGCGCGAATCTTGGAAGAATAATGTCGTAATGGCCAGCGCGCCTAACCTTAACCCTGAACAGCGAAGAGCAGTGGAACATGGCGAGGGCCCGCTGTTGGTCATTGCCGGGCCGGGTAGCGGCAAGACGCGGGTTGTCGCCCATCGGATCGTCCACCTGCTTGAGCACGCGGCGGGCGTCCAACCAGATAACATTCTCGCCCTGACCTTCAGTGAGAAGGCTGCGGGAGAAATGGAATCCCGCGTTCGGGAGGAGGTTCCGGGCCTTCGGAAGTCCCCGTTCATTGCTACCTTCCACGCCTTCTGCTACCACGTGCTGCGCGAGCGGCACTTCGATCGGCGACTGCTGGACGAGATCGACGTCTGGATCTTCCTGCGGCGCCGCATGCAGCAGCTTGAGCTCGAGTTCTACCAGAAGCTGGCAGAACCGGGCGCCTTTCTGCACGACCTAAATGAGTTCTTCTCACGCTGCCAGGACGAACTGATTGAGCCCGGTGAGTTCGAGACCTACGTGCGGAAGCTGGAAAACAAGTTTTCGTCCGATGTGCCGGGCTTTCGAAACGGGAAAGAGGCGAAATGGGGAAAAGGGGAAATGGGAGAGGGTCCGTTTTCCCGTTTCTCCACTTCCCCGTTTGCCCCTCCTTGCGGCATGACGTTGGATCCGGCGGAACGCAAGCTGCTGCGGGACGAAATTCAGAAGAAAAGGGAGCTGGCTCGTGTCTTTCGCCGCAGCCGGGAGTTGATTGAACAAGCCGGTTGCTCAAGCCTGGGCAGCCTCATCAGCGAGACTGTCGCGCTTTGGGACCTCGAGCCCGACAGCCTCGAACGGTGTCGCCAGCGGTTTCGCTTCGTGCTGGTAGACGAGTTTCAGGACACCAACTACGCACAGATGGAGCTGCTGCGCCGCCTGGTAGCGCCGCCGTTTAACGTCACCGCAGTGGGAGACGACGACCAGGCCATCTATCGGTTCCGCGGTGCTTCGCATGGGGCCTTCCAGATGTTCGACCAGGTGTTTCCCGGACACGAGACTGTGTTTCTGGACCGGAACTATCGCTCTACCCGAAAAATCCTTCGCGCCGCAAACGCGCTGATTACCCGTAACGATCGCTACCAGGCGCCCCGGCCCGACTGCCCCAGCCCTCCGAATCCCGCGCAGTGCGGGCTGCCGAGCGGGGCGGCGGGGCCTCGGGAGGTCTCGGCAAAGCCAGCCCTGAAGACTGACAATCCGGAAGGGCGCAACGTCTTTCTGTTGGACGCTCCGGACTACCCAAGTGAGGCGGTATGGGTGGCAGAAGAGGTGCTCCGGCTTACGCGGGGAGGCCGGGCGTTCGGAGAGATGGCCATCCTCTACCGCAGCCACAACCATCGCGACCTTCTGGTGGAGGAGCTTCGACGCCGCGGCCTCCCCTTCAACATCCGAGGGCTCTCCGTTTTATCTACGACGATCCTCCGCGACCTGGTCGCCTACTTGAATGTCGTTCATTCGCCGCACCACAACGTCAGCCTGACGCGCGTTCTGTTAGCTCCTCGCTGGCGGTTCCCCGAGGAGCTGGCGCTCGAAATCCGCAAGCAGGCGGCTAAGGACCGCTGCTCCTTGTTCGACGCGCTGGAGGCGAGGGAGCGCGGCGGGGAGCTGGCCGGCACAGCATGGCCTGAGCTCAAGTCGCTGCTTAGGAGCTTGGAGAACGAGGCGCGGCACGCTTCGGTAACGACACTTGTCGACAGGCTCATGGACTGCCTCGGACTGTCCTTTCTACCCGGAGACCGCGACCAGGTGTACGTGCAGGCCTTCCGGAAATTCCTCCGAGCCTGGGAGGAAAAGAGCGTCATGCTCGCCGCGCCTGCAACACCTGTAGGGGTGGGCCTTGCCCCACCTAGGGCGCCCCTACAGGAGTTCATGGAGTACTTTGCCTATTTCCGCGAGGCCGGCGGCCAGATCGAAGCGCCGGAGCTGGATGACCGGACCGATGCCGTGCAGATGATGACCGCCCACGCGGCGAAGGGACTGGAATTCCCCATCGTTTTTGTGGTGAGCGTGGCGCGGCAACGCTTCCCCCACCGGGAGGAAACGCCGGTTATTGAGTTCCCCGACGAACTTCGCAAAGGGCCGCCGGCGCCTGCCAACATCCACTTGCAGGAAGAGCGCCGTCTTTTCTACGTTGCTATGACGCGGGCTCGGGAGCGTCTATACATCTCCAGTGTCGCGAAGAAGCGGCCTTCCGTTTTTGTGGAGGACTTGTTTTCCAATCCCGTTGTGGCCGCCAGTGACCTTGAGCGCATCGCGGTCGCGGCGGTAGCGGCAGGCCGTGGTGTCCCCGCCACCGGGGCTCGGGGAAGCCTCCCCAAGCCCCAAACCCAAAGCCCGAATCCCGAAACCCGAGTTCCGAATTCCGAATCCGAAATCCCGAACCCCGACAGGGTTTCGCCGCAGCCAGCGCCGTTGCAGAGGAATCTGTTTGAGGACGCTGCCGCGGCAGAGCCTGAGCATCTCGCTGCCGTCCACCCTCCCTTGAGCGAGTGGGCGAGCCGTCCGCCCAGCGAGACGGTGGACGGCAAGCTTCTGCTCAGCGCTTCAGCGATCGAGGCGTATCGGGACTGCCCGCTGAAATTCAAGTTCAGTCATTATCTCCGCATCCCTACCGCGCCGCAGGCTGCGCTCACTTTCGGCAACCTGATGCACCAGTGCGTCCGCTATTACTACGTCCTGCGCAGAGAGGGGGTGCCGCGAGCGGAAGACCTGCAAGCGTTTTACCTGCGCTCGTGGAGTGCGGTGGGCTTTGAGGACGCGTATCAAGAGGAGGCCTACAAGAAAGCCGGCCTCGAGCAGCTTCGCCAGTTCGTAGAGCGGCAGGGGGAGAACCCCATTCCTGCCGATCAAATCCAGATGGAGCAGCGGTTCCGGATGGAACTCGATGATGTCGTGCTCCAGGGCCGCATCGACCAGATTAATCCCTGCGACGGGAGCAGAGGGTCAAAGCCTGCCGTCGAGTTGGTTGACTACAAGACGGGACGTCCCCGCTCGCAGAAGGACGCCGACAAAAGCTTGCAGCTTTCGGTCTACGCTCTAGCCGCCCGCCGCGAGCTGAACATGGATCCGGCGCGCCTGACCTTTTACAATCTGACGAACAACGAGGTTGTCTCGACGGTGCGCACCGACAAGGATATTGAAAGAGCCGTCGTCGAGATCGACAACGTTGCCGTTTGCATTCGCCAAAAGCTGTTTGATCCCTCGCCTGGCTTCGTCTGCAAGCACTGTGAGTTCGTCCCCGTTTGCCCGGTACACGAAGGGCAGTAGACCAGAGAGTCGGTGGCTAGCAACTAGCCGCTGCCTCTTGGCAGGAAGCAACGAAAGGATCAAGCCTATGAATGAGTGGGTGCTGCTTGCTGCGGGACTGATAGTCGGCGGCGTTGTTGGCTGGCTTTGGGCGACTTCCCGGTCGAAAGCCCTTCAAATCGAAGCGGAGGGAAGAATTCGAGCTGCGGAGAGCGCCGTGACCGAACTTCGCGGGCAGACTCACCGTTTGGATGAGGAGGTTTCCTCCCTGCGCTACAAGCTCCAGGCGGAAGGAGAATCGAGGGTCGCTGCCGAGATACGACTGGAGGACGCCCAGGCGAGTCTCGTGCGGGAGAAGCAGCTGTTGGAAGAAGCTCGGGTGAAGCTCGCAGACACTTTCTCCGCGCTCTCGGCCGAGGCGCTGAAGAGCAACAATCAGGCCTTCATTGCTCTGGCGAAGAGCACCTTCGAGACCGTCCAGGCGGACGCACGGGGCGACCTCGAGACGCGACAGAAAGCCATCGATGCGGTGACTGCGCCGCTGAAGGATGCCCTCGACCGGTATGAAAAGCAGATGCGGGAGATGGAGAGGAATCGGCAGACAGCCTATGGCGGTCTGGAAGAGCAACTTCGGAGTCTGACAGAAGTCGGCCTGCGTTTGCAGAGGGAAACGGGGAATCTGGTCACGGCGCTCCGCACACCACAGGTCCGAGGTCGCTGGGGTGAAATGACTCTGCGTCGCGTGGTGGAACTGGCGGGCATGTCCGAGCATTGCGACTTCGTGGAGCAGGAGGCGCTTCCGAGTGAAACCGGACGCCTGCGCCCCGATCTGATCGTGAACCTTCCGGGCGACCGCCGGATCGCAGTAGACGCCAAGGTCCCGCTTCAGTCGATTCTTGACGCAGCGTCGGCAACGACTGAGGAAGAGAGAAGGACTTATCTTGGCCGCCACAGTCAATTGGTTCGGTCCCACATGAATCAGCTTGCGAAGCGAGAGTACTGGGAGCAAATGGGGGGACACCCCGAGCTCGTGGTGATGTTCCTGCCCGGTGAATCTTTCTTCAGCGCCGCTCTCGAGCAAGATCGAACACTGATTGAAGACGGCATGGAAAAGCGCGTGGTCCTAGCGACGCCCTCGACGCTTATTGCCTTGCTCCGGGCGATCGCTTACGGATGGCGGCAGGAACAAATTAAGAAGAGCGCCCAGGTGGTGAGCGAACTCGGCAAGCAACTCTATGACAGGATCCGGATCTTCCTCAGCCACTTCGAGGAGATCGGCTCGGCGTTGAAGCGCGCCGTTGACAGTTACAACGACGCCGCCGGATCGCTCGCCAGCCGTGTTCTGGTTTCGGCGCGAAGGTTCAAGGAGTTGGGCGCCGCCACCGGCGGGGAGATCGGGGAAGTCCCACCCATCGATGAAGTGCCGCGAGGACCGATCCTTCCCGAGCAAGGCCGGTTGGAGGAACTGATTCCCGACGACCCTGCCACACTTGCTGCCGATGACCCTCATTGGAAGCCCTGAAGACGTGGCTGCCCTGAGTGTTTGCCCTGAAAAAACATCGGGGACGCATTGCTGCGTCCCCGAAGTTGCTTACCAAGATTTTCCGAAGAGCTTATCTCTTCTTCTTCTTGGCTGCTTTCTTCTTTGCTGCCATTCTATTCTCCTCTCAGTCTTCAGAATTCTTCCGCCTGATTCAACGGCGGAGCGCGTATTCAATTCACATGTATAGTGAGCGACGCGTATCTTGTCAAGAGGAAAGTGAATGAGAAAGAGAAAAAATGAAGCAAGGAGATGGCGAGAAGGCGACGTGAGGTGAAGAAATTACTTCAGCGGGGGAGCAAAAAAGCGGTTGCGAGCGACCAGTTTCACCCCCGGGCGCGAGACGCGAACGCTGATGTCGTGAAACTTCCCGTCTGCCACCGACGGAGTGAACCCAAGCACGTAAGCGTTCCGCGATTCGTCGGTGAAAAGGAAACAGGCAGAATCGAGGCCAGACGAGCGACGGACGTAGGCGATGTCCCCGCCGGTGTCGTGCGCTACTCGAGCCAGAAGATCGGCACGCTTGGCCGCCCAGCCGGCGCTAAAGCTGACGGCGTAAACGGTGACCCTGGCAACTTCGAGCGCGTTGATCATCTTCTGATAGGAGAATGTATTGCCGCCCCCAGCTCCATCCGAGAGGATCAGCACCAGCCGCCGGCGATCCTCGGGCCGATACCTTAATTGTTGCGCCGCCTCATACAGGGCGTCGTGAATGCTTTTGGTGATCGGCGCCGTAAGGGGAGGAACGACGCCGGGATTGTCCACATTGACGCCATTGATGGTGGGGGAGCCGGCCATCGGGCCGCCAATCATGAAGGGACCCATTCCTTCTCCTCTTCCTTCTGCTCCTTCTTTCTGCACCGCCTGCACGATGAGGTCGGTCTTGGAGGTGAAATCCTGGACGAGGCGGATGTGCTTGTCAAAGAAGTAGAGCGCTACTTCATCGCTCGGGCCAAAGGCGTTGCTGAGCGAACGCAACTGGCTGCGAACGGTGGCGAGCGATTTTGCCGACATCCCCGTGTCGAGCAGAATCAATGCTGAGATGGGAGTCAGTTCGTTCGAGAAATACTGGATGGGCCTTTGCTTCTTGTCCTCGAAAACCCTGAAGTCATCGCGGGTGAGGTCTTGCACCAAGTGGCCGTCGCCGTCTTTCACGGTCACCGGCACAACCACCAGATGCACGTTCTCCTTCAGGGTGAAGGGCTGTGTCTGAACGTCAGACTGCGGAACGCCAGATGCGGCAACTGCCACGGCCAACAGTAGGGCTAGCAGAATCGTTCGCCAAATCTGGTCTCGCACTGTGGCTGCCACGAGCGTATTATAGTCTCCTGCTGTTTAGATGCGGAAGCGGGGAGCGGGGGTTAGTTCGTGCTCCAGGGACCTGACTCGCATTCTAGGATGCCGATGCCTGCGAGCTTCTCCACAGACCGTTGTGTTGCCCCCCCGGGCTCTAGACCGATTGTACTCTATCGAGCGTTGCTCGCTGTGCTGCTGTGCGGCCTGATGGAGCCGGAACTCTGGCCGCAGGCGCCAGCCCCGGAGAATCCCGCGTCGCAGGCCACGCCGACGCTGAAAGTCAGAACTGAGGTCGTAAACATTTACGCTGTCGTGCGGGACAAGAGACGTCTTATCCCCAACTTAAACAAGGAAGACTTTGAAGTGACTGAGGATGGCGTGCCGCAGGAGATTCGCTACTTCTCTCGAGAGACCGACACGCCTTTGACCTTGGGGATCATGGTGGATACCAGCGGCAGCCAGCAGAATGTGCTGCGGGTTGAGCAGGAGCAGGCGGACGCCTTTGTCGGCCAAGTGATACGCGCCAAGGATCTGGCCTTTGTCCTGCATTTCGACCTGGAGGTGGAACTCCTGCAGGATTTGACCGCTGACAAGCGCCTGCTGACGCGCGGTATCGATGAGACCGTCATCAACGCGGGCGCGCAGGGCCCGACGCCAGGTACTTTCCCCACCGCCAACGTCGGCGGCACACATCTCTACGACGCCGTCTACTTGGCCGCCAACGAAGTGCTAAAGGGGGAGATCGGACGCAAGGTTCTTATCCTCCTAACCGACGGAGAGGACCAAGGGAGCAGGGTAAAGCTCGACGCTGCTCTTGAGGCTGCCCAGAAGTCGGACATCATCATCTACGCCGTGGACGTCGTCGACCGCGAGTTTTATCGCTTCAGGTCAATGGGATTCAGCGGCGATTCGGTTTTAAGAAAGCTTTGCGGCGAGACTGGCGGCAGTGTGATCCGGGTCGACAAGCCCCATGAGGCAGCGGCTGGTTTCCAAGAGATTGCCGAGGAGCTCCGCACGCAGTATTTCCTTGGCTACTCACCCTCGAACACCAGGCACGACGGCGGCTTCCGCAAGATCCAAGTGCGGGTCCATGGTCAAGACTACAAAGTTCAGGCCCGCCATGGGTACTATGCTCCGAGGCAGTGAAAGCAGGCAGGGAACGACGGATTCTTGCCGAGGATCATGCTAGACGCTTGTTTCGCCGATACGGGCTATAGGGGTAATCTATGAGTTCGAAACCGGACCGGAGAAAGCGGGAAGCTTTCGCGGTGCTCACCTACTCGAATATGTTGACCTTGAACGCCCTGGTTCAACTCCTGACCGAAAAGGGCGTGGTGACCAGTGAAGAGATCTTTGATCGGGTGAAGCGCTTCGAAGATCAGGCCAAGGCGCCGAAGCACTCCTGACTTGGCTGGCTTGTCGCGAAGCTCCCCACCACGTGATCGCCGTGTCGTTCTACTATCCCCTGGTGTCGTAGTCTCCCAACCCTCACCAGTCACACTTAACCAACCTGGCTGAGACTCGGTAACTCGGTTGGTAGTGGATCAGCCTGAGTAGAGTCGGCTTTACGCCGACACGTGGCGAGGTAAACTCGCCGCTAGTTCTTGGTGACGCGAATTCGCGCAACAAATTTGCCGTATCAGGGCACGACTTCAGTCGTGCCGCCACTGGCGTCTGCCGCCGTCGGCTTTAGCCGCTGCCACCCCCAACCCTCAGGGCCTAATGGCCTTGGCGATCATCGGGGGCACTGCGTTGCGGCACACCTGAAGGCACCTGAAGGCGTGCCCTGATACCAGCTGTAATTGCGCGAATTCTTGTCACTAAGCACTAGCGGGCCGAACTGACCCACTACCATTCGGTCCGACTCGGTTCAGCGGATGGAATCCAGCCCTGGCTTGTGGTAACATCGGGCAGGAAGTTAGGCAGGACGCAACCTCGCCAACTGGCGAGCTTTCTCGAAAGGACGTGTTCCTATGTCGGGCCATTCCAAGTGGGCAACTATCAAGCACAAGAAGGGTGCCGCGGATGCCCGTCGCGGTAAGGTCTTCACGAAGCTGATCAAGGAAATCACCGTTGCGGCGCGCATTGGTGGGGGCGACCCAGACTCTAACCCGCGCCTGCGCACGGCTATTCTGGCCGCCAAGGCGGAAAACATGCCCGCCGACAACATAAAGCGCGCCATCCAGAAGGGTACGGGTGAGCTCCCTGGCGCCACCTATGAAGAAGCCGTGTACGAGGGCTACGGTCCGGGTGGCGTGGCTATGATGGTGGAGGTCGCCACCGACAATAAGAACCGCACCATCGCTGAAATCCGTCACACCTTCAGCAAACATGGTGGTAATCTCGGGGCCAACGGTTGTGTTGCCTGGATGTTTAACAAGAGAGGCTATATCGTAGTAGAGAAGGACAAAGCCGACGAGGCTACCCTGCTCGATTTAATTACCGAAGCGGGCGCCGACGATATGAGCGAGGATGGCAACAATTGGGAGATCGTTTCCTCTCCTGCTGCGTTCCAGCAAGTCGTGGAACGCCTGAAGGCGGCCCAGGTCACTCCCGCTGTGGCCGAGGTTTCGATGATCCCGGATAACCACGTCAAGCTGACCGGAAGAGAAGCCTCGCAGATGATGCGGCTGATGGAAGAACTGGAAGACCACGAAGACGTGCAACACGTCTACGCCAACTTTGATATCGAAGAGTCAGAACTTCACGCCTTGACGCAGGCCAGGTGATTTGCCATTGTCAATTGGCGGCACCCGTGACTTGCGTAGTCAGATGCACCCTTCATTTATCGGCCGGCAATCAGGAATCCCGAATAGCTTTGGGGCGCGCCTTCTGGTGCTGTTTATGGCGTCGCGTTGCGGCGCTCTGGCTTCGCCGGCGCAATCTCCACCGACGGACAGCTCCCCTACCCTAACCTACACCAAGGTGCTCAAAGACAGCGTCCCCGAGTACCTGGCGATTACGGTCCATCGGGATGGAACCGGAACCTACGAGGGACGCAAACTCGACGAGACCCCCGGTTCCCGGCCTTTGAAGCTTTCTTCCTCGACAACTCAAAAGTTGTTTGCGTTGGCCTCCGAGCTCGGTAACTTCGCGTCCCTTGATCTCGAAAGCCACAAGCAGGTGGCCAACCTCGGACTCAAGACGTTCACCTTCGAGGCCGACGGACAGAAGAACCGATGTGAGTTCAACTACACACTCAACCGCCGCGCCCAGGAGCTCACGGATCTTTTTGAGGGTATCGCCACCGTAGAGCGGCACCTCGCCAGCCTGGAATACGGCATGAAGTACGACCACCTCTCCCTCCCTAAGGAACTTCTCCAGATTCAGATTGACCTGGATAACAAGGCGATGGCCGATCCTCAATTACTGATTGAGGCCTTGGAGCAGATTGTCCGTAACCCTCGATATCTGCACGTCGCCCAGGTTCGCGCCCAGGACATCCTCCAGCGCGTCCACGACCAGTGATCAGGGCTGGGGCAGCGCAAACGCAAAAAGCGTGGAACCCGAAGGAATCACGACGTACTGCCTGCCATCGAGCTGGTAGGTCACAGCGGCGGAGTAGATGGCCGCACCGACTTGGACATGCCAGAGGTCACGTTCCCTATTTCTCGAAAATCGGGGGCAAGATTATTGTAAGCCACTGATACCATGGAAGATTCGCCGAATCGGGAACGGAAGTATCCATTCATATTTAGTCGAAAAAGCAACTCAAAATCGCTGTAACCCATTGATACCATGTTGGATATCGCATTTGGGTTTGTTTCTGGCACTTTTCTTGTACTCCATTGATATCAAATGCTTTAGCTGCGTTGGGTTTGTTTCCCTTCG
>DATJKY010000320.1:0-4440 GCA_035490955.1 Terriglobia bacterium
CGCATCGCGAGAATGGCGTTCACGTCGACGATCTCCTCAAACACGTTCCGCCCTGAAAGTTCCAGCAGACCCACGACATCAAGAACCTGTTCGTCATGGACGGCGCCGGATTCACCTCCACCGCCTGCCAGAACCCAACTCTCACCATCATGGCGCTCTCGGTCCGGTCATGCGACTACTTGATGGACGAGTTAAAAAGGGGAAACGTGTGAAATCAGATTTGCCTCGCCAGACCGGCTCTCAGTTCTCAACTCGCCCGCGCAGCACCGTCACGGACGCCTTGGGCAGCACGAACGTCGCTTGTGGCCCCCCGGACAGCGTCCTGCCAACGGGAGGCCCGTCCGGGTCGGCGTAGCTATTTGCCCCGTCATCCTTCCACACATACTGTTCGCTGCCGAAGCTTACCTGTCGCACCGCCCCCGAAAAGGATGCCGTCCGCTTGCTCGCGGAATCCTCAAAGAGAACCCGCACTCTATGTGCCTGGGCCTCGTCGCGATTCACGAGCATTAAGGACCAGTTTCCGTCGGGGCGATCCAGCGCATAAGATGTGACCAGCACATTTCCTTCGCCATCCTTGACATCGGACGAGGAGGAGAACATGTGATGCACGCCGGAGCGGTGCTCAACCCACTCCAGGTTGATCATGTGGGCGGCGAAATAGAACGACGTGTACCCCCTGATGTTAAAGTCTTTATCGGTTCCAAAATTCGACCACGTGGCCGGGCCGAGGCAGCGTGGCTGGACGGGCTGAGGCTGGATAGGAGAATGGTAATAGGCCGCGCCCCCGCCTTCGAAGAAGGCGCCGATACTGTCCGAGAGCCACAGGGCGGCGAAGATCTGGCTCATGGGCCCCGTTAGCTCGGCTGAAAGGCTGCTTTCGGTCACCATCAACGGCCGATCTTGCGGCACCCCATCGTCTCTCCACACTTGGAGGATGTGCTTCATCAATTGCGGCTCCCGGTACAGAGTCTTCCACCTGATGTCGCAGGGCTCGAAGGGATAGTGTTCGAAGGAGACGAAGGCCAGGTCACCGAGGCGGCCGTGCGCCTTCAAGTAGTCGAGAAAGCGGCCCAGCCAGGACGTGCGCCCCTGGGCGTCCGGCCACACCCGAATGTCCTCATTCACGCCTTCGAAGATTGGCCCGCCGAGCTTGAGTTTGGGATCCACCTTGTGAATAGCCGCGGCCCACTGGAGGTACAGGGCACCGTAGTCTTCGGGCAGAGCGTGCTTGCCGTCTGGCTCCTCCCCCATTTCGACGTAAGCGATGGGATAGCCCCGCTTTTCAATGTAGGCGATCTCGGCGGCAGCATCGTCCGGCGTTCCGTAGAGCAGGGTGACCGGAATCATCGCCGGCAGGTTGTTCGTGATCCCGCTCGAGAAGAAGAGATCGAAGCCGGTGTGCTGGTAGCGCCCGCTCGAGTACGCGTCCGCAGCGGAATGCCAGGGGTCAATTGACGAGGAACAATAAGTGGGCGCCTGCCCGCCGGCGGTATTCTTCGTGACATCCACAAAGTCGCCGCTCGCGTTAACGTTGCCGGCGTCGATGGACTGGATGGCATATCCGACGCAGTTACGAACATCGTCCGATCCATGAAGATCGCAAGTATTCGAGGACTCCGTCATCCACACCCGCAGGTAACGAGCGGCCACGGGTGTTTTCACGAGCTTCAAAGTTACCGTACCACCGTGCGCGTCCTTCACCGCACCCGACGGAAAAGTCCTCCATTCACCTTGTGGGCCCGCGTCGAAATCGAGGGCGTTTTTTCCCACCCAGTATTGCACCTGATAAGTTCTGGCATACGGGCTGGCCCAAGCAATGCGGATAGCACTCACAGGCTTCTCCGCCTGTAAGTCCATCACCACCCACTGCGGATGCAATGCGTCACTCTCGCCCGTGAAGCGGCTTGTAAGATACGGGTTGCTTTTCCAGGAGCTGAGGTTGGGGCCTTCTACCGGTCGGTCGCCGCTGGTGGAGAAACCCCGATGCGGCAAAGCGTAGGCAAAAATGTAGCGGAGCGGTTCCTTCAGCTCCGTGCTGCCGGTAAAGTACCCACTCTTGTGCGCCGGATCACTCCAGGTCCCGTTCTCGGTCCAATGCCAGGCGGCCATCCGCAGTTCGGTGTTGTTGCGATAAGTGATGGGACCCCAGCCCGCCGAGAGAGACTCCGCGATAATGTGTGGAGTGTAGACCAAGTCGATCTCGCGGCGAGACAGGACATCGATCGAACTGCCGAGCGCGCTGTCGGGGTCAAAGGCGTTGATAACGTGACCCGGGGTAGCGTCCACACGCACCGTCGCCACTGCCTCCTCCGTCTGGCCGCAAACCGGCACAAGAATCGACAATGTGGCGGTTAAAACTCCCGCCGCAGCAATGCCCTGTCTCATGATCCTTTGCCCTGACGATGATCTGTGCCGCAAGATTATAGCGGCTCCGCCGCTTGCTGGGCGGAAAGCCTGCGGCTTTCCGGGAAGTGGCCCAGCCTAAATGCTTAAGTGTTAAGCCCGCTGTACGGAAAGGCTGAGCCTTTTCCGCACAGCAGGCGGCAGAGCCGCAACGGGCGCCGAACGGCTACCCTATACTGACCGCTCTTTGGCAACAAGCCACCGCAAAATGTTCTTGGCTTGCTCGATTTCATCTTCGTTAATCGTGTGCGGCAAACCCGGATAGCGTCGCAAAGTAACGGCTGCGCCGAGCGCAGACAAAACAGACGCTGACTCCTCGACTCTTTGCCAAGGAACATGTGGATCAGGATCGCCCGCGCCGAGGAAACAGGGAGTCCCTGAAAGCTCGCCGGAATAGATAAACCTGGTTCCCGGCGGACCGATGAGCCCGCCGGTAAACGCAATCAGGCCGCCATAGCGGGCTGCATTTCTCGCGACGAATTCTGTTGCGAGGCAAGCGCCTTGGGAGAATCCAACTATGGCGACTTTACTCTGGGGTATCCCCGCAGCGGTGGCGCGCTTTACCGTTTCTCCTACTAGGCTCAATGCTGAATTCAGCCACGGCTGATTCTGTTCAATGGGCGCCAGGAATGAATACGGATACCAGGTATGCCCGGCTGCCTCGGGCGCAAGATAAGCAAGTTCTGGAAAGTCCAACTCAGCGGCGAGACTCAGAATATCTGTCGCAGAACCTCCACGGCCGTGGACCAGAACAACTGCAGCTTGCACCGAATCGAGCCCGCGTCCTCGTTGCAGCACGGGCTGATTACGATGAGGACTTTCCACGTTTTTGTTCCTCGAGTTTGCGAAGTTGAATCGGAGGCAGAGCGCGTTCGATTTCCTTACGATGTGGCTCAAGCCAAGGAGGCAGCTTGAGGGTTTCGCCGAGCTTTTCCACTGGCTCGTCGATCGAGAAACCCGGCGGATCGGTGGCCAGTTCAAATAGAACGCCTCCCGGTTCCCGAAAATAAACGGAGCGAAAGTAGCAGCGATCGAGCACCGGGGTGACGTTCAGATGTTCGTTACTGAGCCGCCTCCGCCAGGATTGTTGTGAGTTGTTATCGACGACTCGCCAGGCGACGTGATGCACCGACCCCACGGCGATCCGCCCGTAGGGAGCCTCCGACGCGCACAACACATCGGCTCGCGAGCCGGCACCTCCCTCTCCTACGTCGAAGCGAAACCGATTGCCCTGCTCGCCAACCTTTCGGAATCCCATCGTTCCGAGCACCTCAACAGTGCTCTCAAACCCTTGCTCGCAAAGCGTAACGGAATAGAATCCCTGGATGGCGTGTTCTACGGGAACCGAGGCGCCTTTCCAGGCCCGATCGACTGCAGCCCCGGAATGAGCCACCAACTCGAGCTTCAGACCGTCTGGGTCAGCAAACGTCAAAACCTCTTCGTCGAAACGCTTTCCGGATCGCTCCGCCGGCGTTCCGGCGGAAAGTAACCGCCCCTCCCAGTAGTTCAGGGATCCCTCAGGAACGCTGAATGAAGTCACTGTCACTTGGCCTACGCCCAGACTGCCGCGCCCGGCCATCGGCCAGGGGAAGAAAGTAAGAATGGTGCCTGGAGATCCGGCCTCGTCACCGAAGTAGAGGTGGTAGGTACCCGGATCATCAAAGTTGACTGTTCGCTTGACCAGACGCAATCCGAGCACCGCAGTGTAGAAATCCACATTACGCTGCGGGTCCGAGGCGATCGCGGTCACATGATGAATTCCAAGAATTGGTGGTTCCATGCAGTCTCCTTCGCTAAAAAGCCTTTAGTTTAACAGACCAACACTTCGTGTGATCTCGGTCACAGACAGTCTCGCCGGCCTCTGTCATGTTTACTCGAAAAGGATAAGCCTAGGAGCACGCATGGCACTCAGAGCTCGCTTTCTCGTCTTCTTTGCTCATCTACCCGTCGGCGCTCGGAAGTCAATTCTTATTTGAGGAGGAGAAACTATGAGCATTCCTGCATATTTCCCGTTTCGGTCCGCCGCGGTGAGAGACT
>DATJKY010000321.1:0-2953 GCA_035490955.1 Terriglobia bacterium
CTGCCGGCACAGATAGTTCTGTCGGCCTTTCATCAGTGTGGCGCGGATCCCGGGAAAGAGTTTCTTGAGAAAGGGGATGTCCTTGAAGAAGACCTGCTCTTGCAGGTTCTTGGTGCCGGTGGAAATCACCACCCGCTGGCCGCCGAGGACAATGGGAACCAGGTAGGCCAGGGTTTTGCCCGTTCCCGTGCCCGCCTCGGCGATCAAGTGCCGACGGTTCTTCAGCGCCGACTCCACTTCTTCCGCCATTTCAAGCTGGGCCTGCCGGTATTCATACTTCGGATGGTGTCTGGCCAGCCATCCTTGCGGACCGAAGATCTTCTCGAGCGGTGGGCGTTGAGCACTGGTCATACTTTGAAGACCTTCGACGTCTCGAAGGTTCCCATAGGGGCAGATCTCAGCTTCGATCTTTCGGTTTATCCTCGCCAAGGATAGCATAGGATCATTGGGTGATTGAGCGATTGCGTCACAGGTAGGTTGTAGGTTGTGGGTGGTAGGGCCCCACATACGACCTACGACCTACCACCTACCTTCAATCACTCAATCACTCAATGGTGGGCCCAATGCCTCAGCTCCCTCGCGTGGTCATTCTTGGCCGGCCCAATGTGGGCAAGTCCAGGCTATTTAACCGCATTTGCGGGCGCAGGCGGGCCCTGGTCGGCGACGAGCCCGGCATGACGCGTGACCGCATCTATGCTCGAGCGGAGTGGCGCGGCAGGTCCTTTGAGGTAGTGGACACCGGCGGGCTGATCCCAGCAGAAAAAGATATCATCCCGAGCGAGATCTGGCGCCAGGCGCGTACGGCTATTAAGGATGCCGCTCACCTCGTATTAGTGGTGGACGCCAGGGATGGCGTTGTACCGCTTGACGAGGAACTGGCCCATTTCGCCCGTCGCACCGGTAAGCCGTTTTCCCTGGCGGTCAACAAGGTGGATTCCGCCCAGCACCTGGTTCTCGCCGCTGACTTTCACCGCTTGGCTCAAGACGTGTTCCCCCTTTCCGCCGAGCACGGGTTGGGAGTAGACGACCTGCTGGACCATATCGTGGCTTCGTTGGGGGAACCGGCGGCGAACACCGAATCTCTCGAGGCACAGCCGGAGCCCATCCGTGTCGCCATCATCGGCCGGCCTAACGTCGGCAAGTCGACGCTGCTCAACAGCTTGCTTCAGGAAGAGCGGTCCATTGTGACCGCTGTACCTGGGACCACGCGTGACGCGGTGGACGCAGACCTCGAGCGCGCCGGCAGTCGCTTTCGCATCATTGATACGGCGGGGATTCGGGCCAAGGGCAAGACCAAGCTGCTGGCGGAGAAGCTCAGCGTCATCCAGGCGCGCAAGCACCTGGAGCGGGCAGACGTTGCCTTGCTAGTCCTTGACGCTCTCGAGGGTGTCACAGCCCTTGACACGCACATCGGCGGCTACGCCCATGAAAGTCACCGCTCCGTGGTGTTGGCGGTTAACAAATGGGACGCTGTCAGCAGAGGTCCAACTGCCAGGGCCGAGTACACTCGAACCGTCCGTCGCCGGATGAAATACCTGGACTACGCGCCCCTCGCCTTCATTTCCGCCAAGAACGGGGTCGGCTTGGGAAGGCTCCTGGAGGCGATCGCGCAGGTGGCGGAAGCCAGACGCTCGCGCGTGACCACGGCGGAGATGAATCGCTTCTTCCAAGACCTGGGCTTCGATCGCGTACCCGGCCCCTCAGGCCCGGGAGGTAAGCCCCTGAAGCTTTACTACCTCACTCAGGCAGGGGTTGCGCCACCGGTGTTTGTTGCCTTCACCAACAGCGCGCAAAAGCTTCATTTCTCCGTCGAGCGCTACCTCGAGAATCGCATCCGCGAGAGGTTCGGCTTTGCGGGAACCCCGATTATCATCAAATCCCGCCAAAGCAAGTAAATCCCATGGGTCGAGTCATCCCAACTTCTTGCCCGAGACGGCTGCGTATTTGTGGAGGACGCTTGCGATCAGAGTCTGATATGGAAGCCCTTCCTCATCCAGCGCGCCGCTTGAGCATCTCAAGGTCAGCGAGAGACATGCGGATGTTACGTTTCATGTCACAATCCGAAGATGGTAAGATGAAGAAGCAGGAGGACCGCTTGAAGGTCCGCGACCTGATCCGCCAATTGGAGAATGACGGCTGGCGGTTGGCGCGAACCCGTGGCAGTCACCGCCAGTTCAGACACGCAAGCAAGCCCGGCACGGTCACGGTCGCCGGCCAACCAGGCATCGACGTTCCTGTCGGAACTCTAAATGCCATCCTCAAGCAAGCGGGCTTGAAGAAATAGAGGAGGCTGGATGCGTTACATGGTTGTCTTAGAGCGCGGAGAGACTAGCTGGGGGGCGCATGTGCCGGATCTCCCAGGGTGCATTGCCGTTGCGGAAACAAGGGCCGAGGTTCTGCGACTGGTGCGCGAGGCGATTGACTTCCACATAGAAGGTCTCCGGGAAGATGGATTGCCGGTTCCCAAGCCAAGCTCGGAGAGTGAGTTCGTTGAGGTGAGTGCCGCCCCGTTGAGCTGAGTAGCAGCACAGAGAAAGGAACTGTCGGATACCCACGTGGCGGCGTGAAGCCTACATCAAACTGACCCACTACCCCTTTAAGCAGGTGCTTAGGGGATAGTTCCTCCACCTGCTATACTCGTCCTAGGCTCACTCGTTTTCACGGAGAGGTGTCCGAGTGGCTGAAGGAGCACGCTTGGAAAGCGTGTTTACGAGAAATCGTAACGTGGGTTCGAATCCCACCCTCTCCGCCATCCTACGCCGAAGGCTCCGGATGGCAGGCCATCCTCATGTGGTACGTTTACGTCCTCTCGAGTAAGAGTGACGGAACGCTGTACGTAGGCTCGACCAACGACCTCAAGCGTCGACTGGAAGAGCACCGCCAGGGTCGATGTGAATCGACCCGACTGCGCCGGCCGCTCGAGTTAGAGGCCTACGTCGCCGTGAAGGAAGAA
>DATJKY010000322.1:0-2684 GCA_035490955.1 Terriglobia bacterium
GGAATGGTTGCGGAGACATTTCTCGGCGCGATGCTGATCGCAGCTTGGGCTGCCGTCGTGCTGCGTGGGCTCGAACGGACGGCCCTAGCGGCAAGGAAGGGACGCAAATGGGAGCGGGCCTATCTTGTCGGCCTGACCGTCGGCGCTGCATTCGGAGTCGGAATAGTGCGGTCCATCAAGAATGGCTTGTCGGGCTTCTTGTTAGCCCGGGTGCTGGATTTGCGATCTGGGCCATTGGGCGAAGGGGTGCAGAGGGCAAAAGGAAAGCGTCCATCCGATCAAAACGGGAAACTGGGGAGGATGGGTTAGGCTTACGCTCGACGGAGTGAAACGCGGGAGCGGTTATCGTAGAGGTCGCAAGGCGAGCGGCCATCAGGCTCGGTCTACGCCCTGCCCTCGAGTCGGCTGCCAGGAAATCTCGGATGCAGATACGGGGCAGCAGCCTTGGCCATCGCATCCCGCCGATGCGGTTCGACGGTCGGATCGCGCATAACGCGCAGCATGTGGTCGAGCGGCAAGTCGTTCTCTAATGCCTTTGCTTCCAATAGCTTAGCTGCATCCTCGCGGGCCATGCGCTCAAGCGTCTTCCTGTTCGGCGTGCCCTTCTTGCGGCCGGCGTTGAGCGGTCGAGGCTGTCCTTTGACGAATGGCATTTGTATTACTTTTAGCACAAGGGGACGTTAGTCGCCATCGAGGTCCCACACCATACTCGGCTTCTTCGTACCCATCGACAGCCGTTCTGCCGCTGGCCAATAGCTGGGCAAAACGTTCATGACGCGGGTTTTTCAGGACAGGCATCGGTCGCATCCAAATGCATTGGTGAACGAGATCCGCGACATACCCGGCAGGTACGACCGACCCATGTCTGGTTCGGATGAGCATTATCGGGCCAAGGCGGACGAATGCCGCCAAAAAGCGGCAAGACTGGCAGAGGCTTGGCTCGCGCTGGCGAGACACAGACCCCAGAGTGGGCTCGAACGAACAAGCGTAGCATACAAGGGGGTCGAGATCACTTTATGATTGTGGCGAGCCTCTTGACCGTTCTTCGGCTCGCTGAGCCAAACGCTCATAGTCATTCGCGATTCTGAATATGGTTTCTTTGGACAACTCGTTTCTGAGGTGCTCCGCCAGTGCGCGCTTTTCCCTTGCGCGATCACGCCAGTATTCAGGATCGTTGACCAAGGAGGCGGGCATGTCTACGCGCCCAATCTTGACGATGGTTCATTGCACTGCCGAGATTGTGGCTACCGTGCGAAACCGGAAAAGCGCATCGCGCGACGGTATTTGATCTCGCCCTCAAAAGGGTCAGCAATGCTGTCGCTCGCCCGCCCAGAACCCCCATCCCACGGGCTGAGCCGTTAAAGAGCCCTGGCCCATGAAGGGCTGGGGCTCTGGCGTTTTTCACCGTCCGCAATCTTCCTCCGCCTCCCGCCGGGCGCGTTCGGGTTCTTGCTCTTGATCCAGTCCGGCCAGCGCCGCCACCACCACGGCCGGGGCATAGCACAACCGCCGGGGAAATCGAGTCCGCCGCGCTGCCGGAGCCGGAATCGGAGCCCACGGTGTAGTCCGCAGGAGGTGCGGCGCAGTGAGGCTACATCAACGAGTGTCGGCCCCCTGACACCACTCTTCGAATGTCAGGGACGTGGGTCCAAATATCCTTTGGAACAGCTCTTCCGTGCCATCGCTGTACCCTCCACGGTGCGCGCCCACAAACAGGGCTTCCGCGCTTTTTGCATCTCCTTTGGTCCTCGCCAACCTGAACGCCTCTAGGTCAATAACGTTGCTCATGCTCCGTGTCCTTCCAAATGTTTCCTGCGTCCCATCTGCTACGCTCACGCCACCAATCTCCGCTGCCCAGCCCGTAGGTTGCCTGCTGGAGGCGTGATTTCAGATTGCTGGGAAGCGGACACGGGAATATTTGGGGACGGCGCAAAGAAAAGCCCCCAGGTGGAAATAGGGCCATCGACCGGTGATGAACGACTCCCTTGGGCCCCGCGGCGTATCGGCGGGGCTATTTTTTGGCGCGGGCTGAAAAGTGAGAGGGCGCCCCGGATGGAGATTCGGAGCGCCCTCTAGGTCGCGAGGTTCAGGCTTGTGCGGACCTGAACGCTGATCAGGCTAATCGTGCATCCCTAACGATAGGTAAATGGACGTTTGGTGCGGCATCCTGTTTGTGCGTGAAGGAACCGGGGCGTATTCGGGGTGGATCCTGCTGTCCGCTATCCACTCGAACGCGAGCAGCCTAGAGCGCGTTCCTTTGACGAAGTCTTAAATCTCCACCGGATTTGACGAGTAGCTCTCTTACTTGGCCGAGGGTGGATCCGGCCAAGCCAGTCGGTATCTTTAACGCTTGCCGTCGCAAAGCGGTCGGTGTGAGTCATTGCGGGCATTGCAGCGGGCCTCGAAAGAGCGCGGCATCCCGGCAACTCGGGGGCGGCAAGTCGTCTGCTGTCCAGGTGGCGCGATTGGGAGGCTGGCCGCCCTTTCCACGAGAATCCTCGTGTGCAAACGAAAGCGGCGCGATATCAGCTGATCGCTTCTACCTCATGGAGGACCGCCCCAACCCTCTTCATCGGTTGGCAATTGGTTTATTCGCTGATGGTCCGCACAACGCTCGCAGTCGGACGGCTCTCAGCACCCGAAGTCCTCATTGTTTTCAGGATTATCTCGTCGTAGGCGGGGAT
>DATJKY010000323.1:0-4392 GCA_035490955.1 Terriglobia bacterium
TCAACGGACTTGCACACCGGCAATTTCAACGTCCTGAGCATGACCGAAGTGATGTCCAAGTTTCTGGCCATGGGTGTGCCCGTGGACGATATCATTCGCCGATCCACGGTTAATCCGGCGCAGGAGATCCATCGTCCCGACCTGGGAAGTCTTTCGGTCGGAAGAGAGGCAGACATTGCGGTGCTGGAAGAACTTCATGGGCACTTCGGTTACGTCGACTGCGGCTACGCCAGAATGGATGGGAACGTCAAGCTGGTCGCGCGCATGACGGTCCGCGCTGGGCGGATCCTTTACGATCCTTCCGGTCTCAGCATGGTCGACTGGGAGAAAGCTTCCCCTCAGTACTTCTCGACGCCTGCCCTGGGCAATTCGCCGCGAGCGAAGGCCGACGATTATCCGCGACAGTGAGCCTTGGAGCAGGGCCTGAATTGCCGAAGCTAGGCTTTGGCCTTGAACTCCCTCCTTAAATCCAGGTTACGCACCAGCCGGTGCAGATAATTGGGGTGGACGCCCAGACGCCGGGCGGCCTCGGTCAAGTTACCGGCGGACTGCTCCACGGCCTGGAGAATAAGCTTCTTCTTCGCCTGCTTGATAGCCTCGTGGTAACGCGTAAAAGCCGCTCCCTCAGCAGGGGCCGTTTCCAGAATGTCTTCAGGCAGGTCTTCGGGCCGGATGATGTCACCGGAGCCCAGCACCACGGCGCGCTCGATAGCGTTCTCAAGCTCACGCACGTTGCCCGGCCAGTCATATTTGGCCAAGCAGGCGCGCGCTTCGGCCGAGACGCCCATGTCATGACCCTTGCACTCGCGGCTGTATTTCTTGGCGAAGTGGGTGGCGAGGAGGGAGATATCGTCGCGGCGCTCGCGCAGCGGGGGCATGGTTAGCGATACGACGTTGAGTCGGAAGAAGAGGTCCCGGCGGAAGCGGCCCTCGCGGATGGCTTCATCCAGGTCTTTATTGGTGGCGGCAACCAACCGGACATCCACTTTGATGGGATGCGTGCCGCCGACGCGCTCGAACTCGCGCTCCTGCAACACGCGCAGGAGCTTGGCCTGGAGAGCTGGCGCGAGTTCCGACACCTCATCCAAAAACAGAGTGCCGCCGTCCGCAACCTCCAGCTTGCCTTTCTTCTGAGCGAAGGCGGAGGTAAATGCGCCTTTCTCGTGGCCGAAAAGTTCGCTTTCCAGTAGAGTTTCGGCGATGGCGGCGCAGTTGATGGCTACGAAGGGCTGGGTCGCTCGCCGGCTATTAGCGTGGAGAGCGCGCGCCACCAATTCCTTGCCTGTACCGCTTTCTCCGCAGATGAGCACGGTGGCGTCCGTGGGCGCTGCCTTGGCCACAAACTGCAACACATTCCGCATGGGAACGCTCTCGCCCACCATGCTGTGTTCCAGCTTGATCTCATCCTGCAGCCGCTGGTTCTCGCTCTCCAGCCACTCCAGGTGTCGAGCGTTCTCCAGGGCAACAGCGGCGATGGCCGCTATGCCTGTCAGCAGTTGGAGATGATCTCTGTCAAAGCGTAGCGCGCGATTGCAGGTGTCGAGATAAATCGCGCCCAGCAGCTTCTGGAAGAGCAGCACGGGAACGGCCAGCACGGAACTGATGCGTGAGGCTACCAGGCTCTCACTGTCGCTGAAATCCTTGCCATCAAGCAGGTCGTTGCTCAGCAAACCCGCGCGTTCTTGTAACACCTGGCGGATCACGGTTCGGCTCACCTGAACCGGACGTTCTGAACCCGGAGTTTTGTCCCAGCCGAAGACGGAGGTAAAGGTCTTGGGGTCCTCCGACACCAGGAGAATTGCACCGCGTTCGGCGGGGATAACTTCGAACACCAGCTCCAGCAGGCGGCGCTGCAAGTCCTCCAGCTTGAGGATGGAGTTGACGGTTGTGCTGATTCGCAGCAGCAGGTCAAGGTCGCGCGCCTTGCGTGCGGACTGCAGAGGAGAGTGTGTCTCGGCTTCGTCAGCCAGCCAGTAAAGCGCATCCTCCCGGCGCAACTGTACGACGGGTGTCCTGAGCACCTGGGACTCTTCGAAAAAGACGGGATTGGACGGGACAGGGGGCTCGCCTTCTTCCGTCAGGAAGGCGAATAGCGAGCTGCCAACCTCGATACGGTCGCCGTGCTCCAGCAGCCGCTCCTTTACAGGAACGGCGTTTACAAACGAGCCGTTGCGGCTCTCGAGGTCATGGATCTTGAACTGGCCTTCCTCACCCCTGATAACGCAGTGGCGGCGCGATACGGCAATATCAGTAACGTGGACGTGGTTGGAGGACAGGCGGCCGATGCTGAGCTCGCCTTCAGACAGCATGAACGTCTGACCCTTCAACGGTCCAGACACGACGACCAGTCTCGGGTTCATATTTCCTTGGCCTCGTGGCGCTCTGAAGCATGGCTCGCCAAGAGAGTATAAGCTGAAGGGGTAACATCCTACAACCCCTACAGCCTCTTCTACCTCTTGTGCACGCACCGCCGCACCAAGTGGAGCCGCCAACATTGTGCTGATAAGTGCCTGACACTATCTGAACGGTTAGCTTTCTCACCCGAACAGATAGGGTCAAAGCTCCCGCGTCATTGATGCTGGCGCAAGGTTGAATAGTCATCCGCAAGAATATTTCGACTCGGATGAAGCTGTTAGTGGGAGAGAGCCGGGCTTGATTCAGTGCGTCTCCCAATTTGGCAGCCCACGTGCCAGTTAAATGATCGATCGGCAATTGTTACCGGTCCTGACGTACCGCCAAGGCAGGAGGGGGGCCGTGGCGGTACGAGGTACGCGGGAGGGGCTCCCTCGAGGGGAGAAGGGCGATCAGGCCGGCTTCGGCCGGCCGGCGCCCTGGAAGAAAAAGGAGGCGGTATGAACAGTATGAAAAGGTACGTTTTGTGCGGTCTTGCAGCACCGGGTCTGGCACTGGCCCTGGCAGCGACGGGCTATGGTCAGGCGCATGAAATGGAGGCGAAGATTCCTTTCGAATTCACCGTTTCCGGCAAGGTGCTTTCTGACGGTGCGTACCTCATGACGCGGGACGTAACGGGTCCGTTGAAGATCGCGAGTCTCGACGGCAAGAACGTCGCGCTGACGTTCGTGATGTACGCCCAAACTAACACGCCACGGAAGGAAGGAACCCTGGTGTTTGAACGCATCGGCGATCACTATTTCCTGGCTCAGATCTGGGAGCCCGGGAATGATGCCGGTGTTCAGATTCCGAGGAGTAAGGAAGAGCGCGAGCTGATCAAGCGGACGCTGGCCCGATCGTCCGGAGGCGAAAATCAGGCTGGGCCGGAACTTGTGTACGTCACCGGCCGTATGCTGTAAGCCTTGGCGTCTGTTCCCGCGGGCAATCCGAAGCCATCACGCTTCGGATTGCCCTGCAAACCCTTCAAACCTATCACACTGACGAAGAGCCAGCCGCCCAGAGACAGGAACCTCATTAGTTGATGACCTACTCTTATCGCATCCTGACAAGAGACAAAAACAACTGCCCTCCATGGAAGAAGCGGCGATTCTCGCGCGCTGACCGACACCGTCGCGCGGCACGAGGTAGCCGCGCCGTCCGGCACTACCTCCCGCCTTGCACGTACCACCGTTTGACCACGTCCAGAGCGGGCTTGTTCCAGAGGCTGTGCGAGGCATCGTCGGGGCCGCCGGACCCGTTGGTTTCCAACCTCCACCAGTACATCCCCTGGAACCAAGGCTTGGTGTAAAAGGCGCGGAGTATCGCCTCCGTGCACGAAGCCTGAGCTGTAAGAGACAAAGTTTTTCGGTTATTGTCATCCCACGGTTGGTAGTTGGCGCCTTCCAAGCTCGGGAAGCCCACTTCGGTGAAGATGACGGGCTTGCCGAACTTCTGCTGGACAGCTTCCACCTTTTGGACGAGCGCGTCAGTGGCAAGATCGTCCGGAAGCGAGTAGTACTCCTGCAGACCGATGTAGTCCAGAGCGTCCCAGAAAGTAATGCTCTCGAATTCGGCGCCGTGATTGGCAGCGTAGACTAGGGGGCCGGGGTACAGCTCGCGCGTCCGCGTGATCAGCTTACGCCACTCGGGGTCGTAGGGCGTGAGGTGGACGAACTCCCCCCCGATACACAGCAGGTCGGCGTGGATCTGTTTGGCCAGGCGGGCGTAGTGCTCGAGAAACGTCCGATACTGGTCGAACCATTGCGTCCGATCCTGGGCCGACGGAAACTCCAGGTTGTGGGCCTCCCAAATGGCCGGCTTGAGCATCACCTTCATGCCGCGGGCGTGAGCGACTCGCGAGAGCTGCGCCATGCCTTCATCGCTCTCCCAGCCTCCTTCTCCTTGCAGGTGCACCTCCGGCTCGCCGCGAGCGCTCCACCCGTAAGGCATCAGGGCGATGGCGTTGATGCCGTACTGTGGCAAGGCTTCCAGCATGCGACG
>DATJKY010000324.1:0-1802 GCA_035490955.1 Terriglobia bacterium
CGGGTCAGGATGAGGACGGCACGCCTTACATCGCCATGGAATATTTGGAGGGCGAAACCTTGCGCCAAGCAATGCAAGCCCGCGGCAGGCTGAGCCCGTCTGATGCGGCCGAGATCCTGCAGCAGGCAGGGCGCGGTTTGAACGCCGCACACAAGCTGGGTATTATCCATCGTGACCTGAAGCCCGACAACATCTTCCTGGCTCACGACGACGAAGGTAAGTTGCTGGTGAAAGTGGTGGACTTTGGCATTGCCAAGCTACGCGAGGCCTCCACCCATACGGTCACCGGGGCCTTTCTGGGAACGCCGGCCTACATGTCGTTCGAACAGGCTGCGGGCATGCGCAGCGACGAGCTGGATGCGCGCTCGGATGTCTACTCGCTGGGTATCGTCGCCTACGAGATGCTCACCGGCCGCGTGCCCTTCGAATCGGATACTACGCTAGGTTTTGTGCGCAAGCACCTTACAGAGCCACCTCCCCGCTTCCAGACTGTCAATCCTGACCTGTCTCGGTTACCGCAGATCGAGAACGTGGTGGTGAAAGCCCTCGAGAAGGACCGTGATCGACGCTATGCGTCGGTGCTTGAGTTTGTGCGCGAGTTCGTGCAGGCGGCGAAACCGAGCGCTGTACCAGCGCCTTCCAGCCAAGATACTACACCAATGCCCTGGGCCGGGGCTTCCGACCGCGCCGCTGGCGTTGCGCCTGAAGGCGCTGGACCGGTTGTGGTGGTCCAGTCGCCGCTGCCGACTCCGGCGGAACCAGCGATACCTGCGACCGAGCTAGCTACGCAGCAACCTTCCGCCCGCGCCGGTCCATCCAAAACTCACTCTTCCCGGTTCCGGGCGCCGCGAGGGCCTTCCGTAAACCTCGATAAATATGACAAGCTGTTCAAGCAATCCGAACCGCGAAGGCGAAAGCACAGCGTTCAGGTTGTGTTCCTCGGCGTGCTTGTCCTGCTGGGCGCTGCCCTCTGGAGTCGGAGGTATGCTTCCCGACGTCAACCCGCGCCCGTGCCTTCATCAACGACCGCGCCGCCCCTAGCCGGACCCACGACGGGGGAACCGGTCCCAGCTCCGCCCCCCGCTGCAGCCCAAGCTCCTGTCCCACCACCGGGTTTCACTTCGCCAGACCAGTGGCGAAAGTTTGGTGAGGAGCAAAAGGAAAAGGGCCTCCAGGAGGCACGGCGGATTCTAGGTCAAGTTGGCGGACTTTCAAGTCAGGGACCGAAGGTCATCTTCGAGCCACCGGAAGGGGAACACTGGGATCATCCGCTCCAACCCGGCGACAGAGTGGGTGCTGAGTATATCGACGGCGGATTGGAGCTGGAAGCATCGCCGCTGCCTCCCGCTTTGATCGCACGGGCGGCGAAAGGCAGTAAGGTAAAAGTGCAACTCGACGTCGAATCGAATGGAACGATTCGCAAGGGTCACCGACTGGACGGTGACAAGGCTGTAGCCGCCGCGCTGATTCAGGCGGCGAAGCAGACTTGGCGCTTCAGCCCGCCCGTCTCGAACGGCGTCCCGGTCAGAACCAGCGCCGCGGTGGTCGTGCAGTTCTAAATCCTTCCCTCGCCACCGACCCTCGGATAGAATGTCCCGCTTGCTCCACGACTAACTCATGAGGTGACGAATGTTCTTGCGATTGCCGAAACGGATGCTGTGCGGCGCGATTCTTGGACTGGTTCTCATGACGCCTTTCACTCTCCCCACTGCGTCCGCGTCCACGCGCGTCGACTTAAACGGCCAATGGCAGTTCCGCACTGACCTGGTCAATCAGGGCGAGCAGCAGGGCTGGTATAAACA
>DATJKY010000325.1:0-6547 GCA_035490955.1 Terriglobia bacterium
GTAAAGAGCGGCCCCCACAAAGGCGCCGAGCAGCGTGGCCACCCCGAGAATCTGTGACAGGGCAAGAAAGCCGAAAAGGTTGGCGACGAGGGACGCAGCCAGCAGGACGAGCCCGGCTCGGACCCCGACCACCAGCAGCCGTAGGTTCCGGCAGCTCATTTGCAGTTGGCGCACCCGAGAGGGGCGCGTGAGCCAGGCGAAAGCGACCAGGGCCGAAAAAACGATCAGCGCGAAGATCTCTCGCTTCACCACCGCCGGGAACTGGATCATTAGCTGCACGCCCTCGGCCAGGTAGACGGCCGACAGCGCGTAGAGGAAGGGCAGCAATCCTGGATTGATTAAAGGCGGAAGCAGCCGCACTGCCGGGAACAGGTAGAGCAGGTAGATGACGAAGGCGAGGCTAAATGGAGCTGCCGAAGCCTGCCCAATTGTTCCGAACAGGGCTACGAGCAGCGCCACGGAGAAGGGGCGCCCGAAGACCTCGGAGGCTTCCGCAGGAACTCCCGGTCGCGACCCGCCGCTCGAGTAACGCTTGAGTTGGAAGGCGGCCAGCAGACCCAGAAGATACAGCGCGGCGACGACGACTACCCGCCCAGCCTTCGCTCGCAGGAAGTCTCCGGCGCTCGTGAACTCGCGATTGGCGGACCGGCGGATCAGCGTGGCCATCGGCTGGTCGAGCTTGCGCACTTCGCGGGCATCCCACAAGGGATGGCTGTCCCTCTCGAGCAACCGACCGCGTAACCGTTGCTGGGCGTCGCTAATCGTAGCGATCACGGCCGAGATTTGCTGGTCCTGCTGCGAGACCTGGTTTTGAATTGTCAGGACGAGATTCAGTTGCTCGTGGGCCTGCGAGCGAACGGTCCGGATAGCTTCCAGTTCACCTCGGATGCGATTGACCACCGCCTCGATCCCCTCTGTCTTGTGGATCTCATCCCATGTGGCTTGCCACTGCACCTGCTGGTCATCGAGTTGACGAATCTGATCTTGCAGACCGGCAGCACGGGCGTTCAGACGCTTGCGCTGGGCGGTGTACTGTTGCCTCAGAGAGGTCCAGTACAGTTCTTCGTCCCGCACTTCCACATTGTTCGGCATGCCGGCGAGGAGGTTGTCGACTTGCTGCGCGCGCACGCTGACCTCCTCACCTTGTGCTTTGGCTACGCGGTCGATCTCGGCGAGTTCGGCCGGCGGCGTCAGTTGATCGGAAATCTCCCGCAGCAGTTCATCCAGTTGCTCTGCCCGGTCGGCAATCTGGGGCAAAGGGATCGCTTGGTCAGCCGGTGACGCAGGAGCCGGTGCAGGCGGTGCAGCTTGTTGCGCGGGGGTAGGGTTTGTCAGCGGCGCCAGCAGTGTCTTTGTCACCGTCTGAGCCCGAACGACCAGCGTCGATCCTGCGTACGGGACAAAGGAGACCAGGAGCAACCCCAGGAGCCGGAAGGATTGAAAGGCACGGGTCTCGAAACGCTGCCAGATGCCGGCTGTCGAAGCCAACTGGAGAAAGGAACCGCGCTGCGCCCTTGGCATAACCATTTCGCGGTTGATTATAGCGTACGGCGGTCTGTTTGTCTCTGAAGGCTGCTGAAGAACGCTGAAGAACCTGAAGAAGGCCTGACGATGTCATCCTAAGCATTCACAGCCTTTCGGCTGCCCATAATGGGCGGTAACTCGACGCTCGAGCAGTTTTTCAATCTAAACGACTTACGCGTCGAGTTACTGCAGAGCGCAGCGAGGGCGCTTTTTTTTGGTTCTCAATGAGAAACAGGCAATTGCTTCGCTGCGCTCAGCGTGGCGTGACAGATGTCCTTCTTCAGCAGCCTGTTCCTAAGTCGTGGTCTGTTGCCGCGGCGGTTGCTCCGGCAAGCACGGCTACACATAGCGGCCGTGCTTCTAAACAGGCTGCGGAAGAAGTGTTGTGGCGCCCTCCGGAGTGGCGGGGCTTCAGAGACTGTGTGAAAACCGCCCTCTCTGGTAGCGGCTGCGCCGCTGCTGTGCGGTAAGGCTCGGCCTTTCCGTTCAGCAGGCGGAGATATGCCTTGTAGAAATCAAGCCGCTTTGCCCGAACCGACGTTTCACGCAGAGTTAAGGCCCCCTTCCGAGGCCCTGAATAGCCTTTTTTCCCAGCCTCTAAGCCGCATAATCAGCGACGCTAGGCGTCATGCACAGCCCTGCGAGATGCACCCAGGACTTCGCGCAGGACCCGCAAGGCGCGCTCACACCCGGCGCGATCGACGTCGTAGTGAGTGACCATGCGGATGGAGGTGGGTGACAAAGAGCTGGCGAGTACACCTTCGCTTGCCAGCCGCCTGGAAACCTCCGCCGCCGTCAGCCCAGTTGCCGAGACGTCGAAAAAGATAATATTGGTAACCACCTTGGTGGGGTCGATCTTGATTCCGGGAATCTCCGCTAGGCCTTCGGCAAGAAATCTGGCATTCTCGTGGTCGAGGTGAAGGCGTTGGGGTGACTCTTCGAGGGCCACTCGCGCAGCTGCGGCCAATACACCCGCCTGGCGCATGCCACCGCCCAGCATCTTCCGCACCAGCCTTGCCTCCTCAATGAAGCTGCGGCTCGCGACGAGCAAAGAGCCGACCGGCGCGCCCAGTCCCTTGGAAAAGCAGAACATGACTGAGTCGAACTTGCGTGTCAGATCGGCCACGGAGCGGCCGCAAGCAATGCTGGCATTGAAGATTCGCGCCCCGTCCAGATGAACCGGAAGTCCGGCCTCGTGGGCGCGGTCGCAGATCTCGTCCGCTACTTCCGGAGGGTAAAGTGAGCCGCCGGCGAGGTTTCCTGTGTTCTCCAGCGAGACGAGGCCCGTCCGCGCCCGATGCGGCGAGCGCCCGCGCACCTCGCGGGCGATCAGTTCCCAGGTCAGGATGCCGTCCGCGGCCCAGAGGGTCCGCGCCACGCAACCGGAAAAAGCGGCCATCATCGCCATCTCGTAATTGAAGATGTGTGCCCGCTCTTCGCAAATGACCTCCTGGCCGTGCCGGGTGTGGACCTTGATTGCCGCCTGATTTCCCATCGTTCCCGAGGGAACAAACAGGCCAGCCTCACGACCAAAGAGCTCGGCGGCGTGTTCCTCGAGACGGTTGACAGTTGGGTCCTCGCGATAGACATCATCGCCGACGTCGGCCTCGGCCATAGCGCGACGCATCGCAGGCGTCGGACGAGTGACGGTGTCGCTGCGCAGGTCAACCGTGGGATTCATGAAAGAGGTCGGTGGTTCTTAGTTCTTGGTTCCTAGTTCTTCATCTCGTCCTTTTGTCATTCCACGCCGATCAAGGTCGGCGATGCTTGCCCAGCGGGCAACGAACTTCAGACTCGGGGCTAAGCACCAAGAACTAAGGACTAAGGACGAATTGTTGAAATACTTCGTTCGAAACCAGATAAGCCTGCTGAGCCAGGCGGACGCAATCGCCATCCCCTTCCAACCATCCGTCGGCGGCGAGAGCACGGATTCTAGGCTCCCAGCGCGCCACACTGTCGCGTCCCCACCGCCGGCGCGCCTTAGTGAGGTTGACGCCTTGGCGCAGGCGCAAGCCGAGAAAGAAGAACTCTTCCAATTGCTCTTCGGAACTGAGAAAGCGCAGCTCAGAGATGGGCGATTCACCGCGGGCGAGCTTATCCTGGTAGACCTCCGGCGCTGTCTCATTCGACCATCGACGGTACCCGTCAAAGGAATGCGCGCCGGCGCCGAGACCCACGTAGGGCTTGAGTCGCCAATAGCGCCGGTTATGTCGCGATTCGAAGCCCGATAGGGCAAAATTTGAGATCTCGTAGTGAACGTACCCTTCTTTCAAGAGCAGTTCGCAAGCCGTTGCGTAGGCATCGGCCATGAAATCATCGCTCGGCACTTGAGCCGCCCCGTAACGCGTGCCATGCCCCAAGACTTCGCTGCCCAGGCGGCTCCTCTCGTCCACTTCAAATAGGTACACAGATAGGTGCCCGGGCCTGAGCCGCATTGCTTGGTGAAGGCTCTCTAACCAAGAAGTCTCATTCTGGTAAGGCAAGCCGGCAATCAGATCCAGGCTGATGTTCTTGAACCCGGCATCACGCGCTCGGTTCACGAGATCATGAGTCACGGCAGCGGAATGCAAGCGGCCCACACAACGAAGTTCGCCGTCATTGAAGGACTGGGCCCCGATGCTCAGTCGATCCACGCCGAGCCGCAGCAGTGCCTCGAGCAAGTCATCATCCGCCGATCCGGGAGTGACCTCCAGCGTAAACTCGGCTGTCTCGCGCGGATCAAAGCGGCCGCGCAAGGCTGAGACAATTCGGCCTAACCGCTCCCTACCCAGCAATGAAGGTGTGCCGCCACCGATGTAGATGGTGTCGACCGGCTGCGCGAGAACTTTCAGTCCGATCTGGTTTGCCTCATAGAGCGCTGGCAGGCAGGCGATCTCCTGTTCGAGGGCGCGGCAGTAAACATCAAGCGCGCCAGCCAGCCCCACCTTGGATGTGAAGTTGCAAAAGCTGCATTTCGACGCGCAAAAAGGGACTTGGACGTAGATCCCGAGAGTTTCCATGGAATAGTGAATTGAGCGCGAATCGCGAATAGTGAGTAGCGAATCGATCTCTCGTTTCCCGACTCACGATTCGCCATTCGCTACTCGCCTTGTCAGTCAGGGACAACCTTGACGCGGAGTTCGCGCCGCCGCGGGCCGTCGAATTCGCAGTAGAAGACACCCTGCCATCCTCCCAAAATCAGTCGCCGGCTCTCGACGAGCAGGGTCTTGGAACACCCGACTACGGCCGCTTTTAGATGCGAATCGCAGTTGCCGTCGTTGTGGTGATATTCCTTACCGCGTGGGGCCAACTGGTCCAGGAACTCGGCGAGGTCCTTCTGCAGCGCCGGGTCGTCGTTTTCCTGCACCAGAATAGCCGCGGTGGTATGTGGGGCGAACACGTGGCACACCCCACTTTGAACTCCGGACTCTGCGATCAGTTTTTGAATGAGTTCGGTGATGTCCCTGAACTCGATACGTGCACGCGTCTCAATCTGGGTCGTGCTGGTCCGAGCTTTCGGCTTTTCAATTACCAGCTTGCCTGCTTCAGATGCCATAAACCATCCTTTCTGGCGGGGACGCGCCTCACCCGCGACACTCGGGAACGTCTCGAGATCACAAAACGACAATCTTGAACTATGCTGCGCCCCCAGGCTCCTACTAGCCGCTGCAATTATAACAGGTTGGGCGGCACAGCGACAGCGACAGGGCGCTGCGGCGCTGCGAACGGCGGTGACGAGGGTGCGGGTGGACTTCGGGACACCGTGGGCGGCCGTTGGCTTCGTCCTCGACCGCTTATTGGCCCGATCGAGCGGCGGCAAAACTGGCTCTTTTGCGGCTGATTCGAGCACGGTACCCTGTAGAGGGAAAGCAGGTTCATGCGCGCGATAGAGGTGCGTAACGAAATTGTATGGTGGAGTAGCCGCCACCGACGACCTGCGGGAGGTTGATATGAAAAGGGAACATGAATTCGCTACGCTAGCGGTGCATGCCGGAGAACCTTCGTGTCCAGTCACCGGAGCTCTGGACACTCCGATCTACCAATCCACCACTTTCGTCTCTGCCGATGCGAACGAGATGGCCGCAGTCTACGGCGAGGAAAAGTTCGGCTACATGTACACGCGCTACGGCAACCCGACCATCCACGCCCTGGAAGAGAAGCTGGCGGCGCTCGAAGGGGGCGAAGTGGCGCTCGCCACGGCCACCGGCATGGCGGCGATCTCAACCGCCATCCTGGGCTTCATCAAGGCCGGCGACCACGTGGTGGCAGCACGTTCCCTCTACGGCGCAGCTTACAACTTCCTCAACAAGAAGCTCCCGCGCATGGGCGCTTCCGCGACATTCGTCCAGTCGACGTGCGTGGCCGATTTCGAGAAGGCCATTCAACCCAACACGCGGTTAATCTACTTTGAAACGCCCAGCAATCCGGTACTCGAGATCCTTGACATCGGCGCCCTTGCCCGCCTCGGCCAGTCGCACGGAATCCCCACGATGATTGACAACACCTTCGCCTCGCCGGCCCTCCAACAACCCCTCAAGCTGGGAGTAACGGTTGTGGTGCATTCGGCGACCAAGTACCTGTGCGGCCACGGCGACGCCATGGGTGGCGCCATTATCGGGCCGAAGGACTACATCTCCGAGCTGGTCCACGAGGTCATTCGCGACTTCGGCGGGGTCATCAGCCCCTTCAACGCCTGGTTGATTCTGCGTGGCATAAGGACCCTTCACCTGCGCGTGCCCGCCCACTGCGCAAACGCAGAGCGGATCGCTGAATTCCTCGATCAGCATCCCAAGGTGGAACACGTGAACTACCCGGGCCTCAAGAACAATCCCGGCCACGCAACAGCCATGAAGCAGATGAAGGCCTTCGGCGCCATGTTGAGTTTCGAGGTGAAAGACGGGTACGAGGGCGGGAAACGGGTAATGGACGGTGTGAAGATTTTTGCGCGTGCCGCCAGCCTTGGTGACACGCGGTCCCTGATTGTGCATTCGGCCTCCACCAGCCACCGCGCCGTGCCTCGCGAACAGCGGCTCGCCATCGGCAT
>DATJKY010000326.1:0-5330 GCA_035490955.1 Terriglobia bacterium
GATCGCCCGTCGTGTTGGTGAAGTCGCCGAGCACAATCGTGTCCTTTTCTGTCAGCTTGCTGGTACGACGGGATTGAAGGAAGATAAAGCCAACTACTGACAATCCCAGCACACCCACGGCGGCGAGGGAGATGACCCTCCAGTCCCTTGGACCTGTCGTCTTGGTCTCAACTGTCAGACCTGCTGAGCCGGCGTTGCGGTTGAAGGTCTGTGAAATCCCTTCCGTGGGTACTGGTCCCTCGACCGTTGGCGCGACGAATCGGTACCCCTTTCCCGTGACGGTCTGCACGAACCGCGGCTTTTCTGGGTCATCCTTGAGCGCCTGGCGAATTTTCCGGACCGCAGCGTTGATACTGTTGTCCGTATCGAAGAAGAGGTCCTTACCCCAAACTCTTTCAATGATCTCTTCTCTGGTCACCAGTTGCCCTTTGCGCTCCACCAGCAATAAGAGCAACTCCATTGGGATTCGTTCCAGCTTTAGAGGGCGGCCCGAACGGCGCAGTTCATAAGCACCCCGGTCGAGTTCCAGATCGTTTCCGAACTTAAGCACGTCGGAAGACATGAAGAATTCATTCCGAAGGACGGCTAATTCTACATCGCTCTCGAGGAACGGTTCAATAACCCTCGGCCGCACCGTAAGTTACAGATTCAGCAGGAATTAAGACGTTCTACATGCGCTCACTATTGGCCCCAAAAGGCATCGGGAGCAGGATACCGCCGAAAACTGCTGCAAAGGAGAAAATAGTATGCGACACAAGATCATAGGTTCAGTAAGGAAGCGACAACTCTTCACGAATTTGGTAGCAACGACCGCCTTGGCCATGGCGGCAAGTCTCGCAATGCCTGGCCTTGCGCAGGACGACAGGGTGGGCAACACTACCCCGGTTCCGCCTGAAGGGCCAGCAGGGACGGCGGGTGCCACCGTACCGCGTCTGGTTACGTTCAGCGGCGTCCTAAAAGATGCCAGCGAGAAGCCGGTAACGGGAACCGTTACCCTGGCGTTCTCGGTGTACGAATTCCAGGAAGGCGGCTCTCCGCTCTGGGTCGAAACTCAAGCAGTGCAGGCCGACGCCCAGGGTCGCTACGCGGTGCTGCTGGGTGCGACCCAACCCGATGGCGTACCGCTCGATTTGTTCACTACCGGCAGGGCACGTTGGCTGGGGATACAGCCGCAACTGCCGGCTGCGGGGGAGCAGCCGCGCGTCCTCCTGGCAGGAGTACCCTACGCCCTCAAGGCGGGCGACGCCGACACTCTGGGCGGCAAACCCGCCTCCGCTTACGTCACCACTGAAACGCTGGGCGCGCCGGACGGCGCTCTTCCGGCGAGCGTGGCGCCAGCCAGCGCTGGAGCTCAGACTCTCAGCCCGCCTCCCGCCACGGGCCAAGCCCGCCGAAAGGCTTCCAGCACTGGTCCTTTAAATACCTCGTGCTCGAACGTCTCCGCCGATGGCACGGCCAAGGCCAACTTCGTCGCCAAATTCATCTCCGCCTGCGTGATTCACCAGTCGGCCATCTTCGAAAGCAGCGGTAAGGTAGGCATCGGCAACACCAGTCCTGGTGGGGCGCTGGACGTCAGTGGAACCACTGTCCTTCGAAACACACTCAATCTCTCGCAGACTACCGGTTCGAGTGTGGGTGTGATTAATATGGGCAGCAGCCCCTTTATCCACGCCTGCTGCTCCTCCTCGGCGGGCAACACGTTCGTAGGAGGCAACGCCGGGAATTTCACCACCACAGGCAACGGCCTCAACACCGCCATCGGTTTCAAAGCGCTGTCTGCCAACTCCACAGGATTTCGAAACACCGCCACTGGCAACGGCGCGCTGCAGTCCGACACTATAGGAGCTGAGAACACTGCATTCGGCTACTTCGCGCTCAATCGCAACACCAATGGCGATAGTAACACCGCCGTTGGCGACAGTGCGCTTACCTTCGACACGTCGGGTTTTAACAACACGGCCATCGGCTTCAGCGCGATGCTTTCCAACGGCACGGGTACCGATAACACCGCCATGGGCGACAGCGCGCTCAGTTTCAACACCACCGGCAGCTTCAACACCGCCATCGGCGAGAGCACGCTCGGGGCGAACACCACGGGCAAGTTCAATACTGCCCTCGGTACCGGCGCGAGCGTGAGCTCCGGCAGCCTGTTCAACGCTACGGCGATCGGTGCCGAAGCGACGGTGGGCGAGAGCAACGCAATCGTGCTGGGCTGCGCCAGCACCAGTTCATGTCAGGCTGGAGGTTTGAATCCCGGCGCAGTCCCGCCCAACGTGGGAATCGGGACCGCGACCCCAACGCACAGGTTGGAGTCTGCGGCCGACGCGAATGCAGGCTTCAACAGCACTTGGCCCATTGCACTGGTGAGCCAGACGACACCCTCAAAAATGCTTGGGATGGGGTTCGACCCTGGCTTGAATGCTGGGTTCATCCAGGCTACGCAAACCTTTGTCGGATCCAACGCCCTACTCATTAACCCGGATGGCGGTAACGTCGGCATCGGCACGACCGGTCCCGACAGTTTGCTGACCGTTAACGGGAGCGCCGATAAGCCGGGTGGAGGATCCTGGGGTACCTTCTCGGATGGCAGGCTCAAAACGGTTGCGGGAACCTACGATGCCGGCCTGAATGCCATTCTAAACCTCACTCCCGTCCGTTATCGCTACAAAGAGCAGAACGCCATGGGCATCAGGGACGGCCAGGAACATATTGGCTTCGTAGCCCAGGACGTGGAGAAGGTGATCCCCGAGGCGGTGAGCCGTAACAACCGCGGCTATCTGCTGGTGAACAACGATCCGATTCTGTGGACGATGCTCAACGCCATCAAGCAACAGCAAGCGGAAATTGAAGCACTGACCCGTGCCGTCCACCAAAAGGACGCACAGATTCAAAAGCTCACGGAGCAAGCACAGGCGCTGCAGAAGCTCCAGCACCGCATGGTAGTTCTGGAAGGGCGGCTGGAGCAAGTCGAGGTGAAGAGCGGCGACAGTCTGGCGCTGGCCGCGATAGCGGAGAGAGACCGGTAGACACGTAGCGCATCAGAGTCTCCCGCCTTTGGAGACTCTGATGCTTCTCCGCCAATTTCTGAAAAGCCCCGCACCTACATCCAATGCAGGTCTGATTGAATAACGGTGCTTGCCGCCGTGGAAAAGGAGCAGACAGCATGCCACACGCGATTACAGGTTCGGCGAGAAAACGACCACTGTTCATTAATTTGATAGGCGCGACCGCCTTGGCCCTGGCGGTAAGCCTCGCCACGCCCGGCCTTGCACAGGACAACAGGGCGGGTGACCCTACGCCGGCTCCGCCTGAAGGGCCAGCAGGGGCGGCGGATGCCACCATACCGCGTCTGGTTACCTTCAGCGGCATCGTCGATCCCCAGATGATGCAGCTCAACCAGAGCCCCGCGGGCTCGACCGGGAAAGCCCGCCTCCGACTTAACGGTGCCGCTGACTTTCTCCCTTTACCAGGAGCCGCAGGGCGGCAAGCGCAGGACAACCACCGCGACACGGACGCGTCACGCATCAAGGTGGGTTTCAAAATCGCGCCCGTCCCTTTGAATCTGGACGGAAAAGACCCTGACCTGGTCGGGTTGGGCAGTTATTGGGTGAATGCTGTCTCCGATTGCAACTTCTGTCACACTGCCGGTGGCCCTCCCAACTACAATTTCGCTGCGGGTTTCAACCCATACTTTGCACAGCCGAAGAAAACCGACCCCACCACTTACCTGGCGGGAGGCACCGACTTCGGTCCAGCCCTCCCCCTTGGCTTCTATGAACCAGGTTATGGGAATTATGTCGGTCCAGACATTATCTCCCGCAACCCGACGCCAGACAAAACAGGGATGCCCGAAGGGGGACACACGTTCGAGCAATTCAAGCAAATCTTTCGGACAGGCGTCGACCTGGACCACCTCCATCCGACTTGTATAACACCTTTCCCGGTTCCCACCCCGGCAAACTGCATTCCACCTCCGGTCGACGGAAGTCTCCTCCAGGTCATGCCTTGGCCGAACTTTCAGGACATGACGGACCATGACATCCGGGCCATCTACGAATATCTAAGCGCGATTCCATGCATCGCCGGCCCCCCTGCGCCTAGTCCGCTGCACAACGATTGTGGTGATGATCAAGCCGTTGGCGCAGACGACGTTTCAGAGGCGCCGCATGGGACAAGAAGGTAGTAACGGTTGAGTAGGGACCGCCGGGCTAGGGCGGCGGTTTCCTTTCTACCAGCGCTCTAGAAACCATCGATCATCAAGGCACGAAATCAAGAATCGCCGTCCCGGAGGCTCTTCCATGTCAACAATACTGACAGCGCTCAAGCAGTGCTCGTGGTTACGTCCAAAATATTTGCTGTTTGCTGCCATAGGTCTGATGTTGGCCTACGTTATCCCTCACGATGAGAGTTTTCTGGTGCATCCGAAGGATCCGCGGTGGCAGCACTGCGAACCCTTTAAGTGGTGGCTGTTGCCACATGGAATCGCCGGTGCGTGCGCTCTGCTGCTGGGCCCGATGCAGTTCTCCAACCGACTTCGCAATCGCGTTAGGCAGCTCCATCGTGTAGTCGGCCGAATCTATGTCGGAGGTGTATTCGTGGCCGCGCCACTCGGCTTTTACATCCAGTACTTCCAGGAGCGCACGGGCGATCCCCGATCTTTCAGTATTGCCGCCGCGGTGGACGCTGCGTTGTGGATGATTACTACCGGGCTTGCGATGGTCTTCATTCTTAGAGCGAAGGTTCAGGAGCACCGGCAATGGATGACTCGCAGCTTTGCGGTCGCACTAGTTTTTCTTGAGGTCCGAGTGATCGGCGGTGTGGGCGGGTGGGAGAATCTAGACGTCCACGCGAACGAAACCATTGTCTGGGCGTGCCTTGCCTTCTCGATCCTTTCGGCAGACCTTGTGCTTCAGTGGCAGCAACTGGGCCCCCCCACCTCACTGGTTCCGCGGCACTCGCCAGCTTCTCCTGAACGCATGCTCGAAGCTCCGTTGGGCAATCCTGCAGCGTTTGCTTGCAGTCCCGAAGGGGAGTTCCGAAAAGTCGAGGTAATTCCGAATGGATGGTTGGCAACCCGGAAGCACTCCGATCAGCAATCGAGCTAGATCGGCAACCATAAGTCGGCTTGTGGTACGTGATGATCGGGCGCTTGCCGACTAGCAACGGTCCTTATTTGCCGGTTAAACGGGCTACTCGGACGTTTTCCCCACCGGGCTCTCGACCGACGAGTCTCCAGGCCCCGGATGACCCGCGAGTAACGGCGTAGTGTTTACCCAGCTAGGGTACCCGCCGTGGATTCCTGTCGGGAAATCTTGATAACTCGTTACCGT
>DATJKY010000327.1:0-3031 GCA_035490955.1 Terriglobia bacterium
TGCCCAATGCTTACTTCGACTCGCTCGGGATTCCAAGATTGACTGGCGGTCGATAGCTCAACCCACCGAACCGCCCGGTACGGACCCGTACGCCGGGTGGTGTAACAGGGAAAGCGGGCGACCGCCTACCTATGTTGATACCAGGCGATACCCCGGCTGTTCATTTCCAATTCCAGCTTCTCGGGCGACTCGAACTGAACCGCATCGATACCCTCCCTCCGGCCCGCCTCCACAAATGAGGCTATGTCGTCGGTGTAGAAGCACTCGGCGGGGCGGCACCCGGCTCTCGCGATCGCCGCCCGGTAGATCTCCGGTTCCGGCTTCATCGCATGTACCTCGAAAGAGAGAATCCATTCATGGAAGTGCCGCACCAGCCGGTAGGTCTGCCTGATCATTTCGAAGTGAACCAGGTTCGTGTTGGAAATGAGCAGGAGCCGGTAGCGAGCAGCCAGCGATTCAAGTACCCGGTCGGGAATGAGCTGGCCGTAAAAAATCGAGTTCCAGGCCTGACAGAAGACTGTGTAATCAAGTCTGGTCTCAAGGAGCTCGGAAAATTGGGCGACGAAGTCGCGCGGCTCGATCAGGCCTTTCTCGAATCGCTCCACCAAGCCCGTGCCGGCGATGCGTCGCCGGATCTCTTGTTCGGAATGCCCGCAGTGTCTCTCCAGCGCCCGATAGCCGCGGCGGAAATCGAAAGGGATGAGAACCTTCCCCAGATCAAATAGGATCGCCTTGTACATTGGTAATCTTTTACGATACCCCGCCGTCGCGTCTTGACAGGAGCGAACAGCGCTCCCTATGATGCACAAAGAGCGCTTCCGGGCCGTTGGCCAGACGGATGCCGGCGTTTGGGCTAGGGGAAAGGAGTTTCTGATGGATACGACGAGACGCAATTTCTTGGCGACTGCAGGAGGCCTCGCCGCCGCACCGATTATTCTCGGCGCGACCGACAAAGCGGGAACAAAGAACCCCATGCTGGGGGAGGGCGAGCATCAGTACGAGTGCATTCACGACTGGGGCGAACTGCCTTCCCAGATCAAGTACGGCAACACACACAGCGTTGTCGAGGATGCTCAGGGTCACATCTATATCCACCACACCGTGCACAAAACCAGTCAGAGTCCCGATGCCGTCGTGGTCTTCGACAACAAGGGCAAATTCGTCCGTTCCTTTGGCGCCATGTTCCGGGGCGGCGCGCACGGTATGCACCTTAACCGGGAAGGCAAGACCGAATATCTTTACTTCTGCGACGAGAAACATGGCATCGTGACGAAACGCACGATGAAGGGCGAGGAAGTCTGGACCATGGGTTATCCGCAGGATTCGCCGATTTACGAAAAAGGCCCTGGCGCCAAGGGACCGGGAGGCGCCGCGGGTCTGAACTACCGGCCTACGAACTTCACCATCGCCTCCAACCTGGACTTCTGGGTGGGCGATGGCTACGGCTCCTACTACATGTTTCACTACAGCCAGCAGGGTCCGTACCCGAAACTCCTGAACACCTTTGGCGGGCGGCCCGCACCTGCTCCGGGCGAAGCGGGCGGTGGTCCGGGCGGCCGCGGCGGCGCCCGGGGTGAGGGTCGAGGTCCGGCTGCGGGTCCGGTGCCGGCCCCCATCGAAACGATGAACAACCCGCACGGTGTGTGGTTGGACACGCGCGATCCTGCCAAGCCGATTCTGCTGGTGGCTGACCGCGGTAATCGCCGCATCGTCCGCTATACAACTGATGACAAACCGATCGACATCATCGAGGGCACCAAGGCACCCTGCCACTTCCACCAGCAGAAAGATATGCTGGTTGTCCCCGACCTGCAGAGCCGCGTGACGCTACTCGACAAGCAGAACAAGGTCATCGTGCATTTGGGGGATGGCGACTACAACGGCAAACAGAACCAGCTTCGGGTCAGCGAGAACCGGGCCGACTTCGAACCGGGCAAGTTCATCACCCCGCATGGAGCCTGGTTTGATCGCGCGGGAAACATCTTTGTGACCGAATGGGTGGAGATCGGCCGGGTCACTAAACTTCGGAAAATCGCGTAAAGCCCAAAGGCGATGGCGGGCCGAGGTCGGCCGCCCTTAAGCCAAGAGCCTCAGACTGCCTTCATCCGGCGGGAAGCCCCGGCCGTCTCGGGGCGGGCAGGCTTGCGTTCGGTGGCGGTCAAACGCCTCACCTGGTCTGTCACCGAAACCAGGAACATCGGCTGACGCGCATTCTTGAGCAGATCGATGATCCGGTGAGGGGCCTCCTCCAGGTAGATGGATTTCCCGTCGGTGAGCAAATGAACTTCCGAAGTCATTGAAAGCGCGTCGCTGAGCCGCTTGCCCATGTCCTTTTGCAGAAATCGTAGGACCCTCCGAATCTTCTGCAGCGAGAAGCCCTTACGACGTAACTCGGCGATGACGGAGATCTCCACCACCTCCTCCGGCATGTAAACACGCTTATGCCCGTCTTGACGAGGGGAGACGACACTCCGCTCATCCCACCATTGCAACTGCCGGAGGCTCACACCGCAGATCCGAGCCACCTCGCTGCTGTTGTATCCCTGCCCCTGAGGAGGAGAAGCCAGAGGGAGTTTCCTCGCTTTAAACATTTTGCGCCTTTTCCGTTGTCAAAATGGCTGCCATTTTGGATTGTACATGCGCCGCGGGCCGTGTCAATGGAATATTCGTGGGAAAAGAGCCGGGGACCCGCCGGGCGGATGAGCGTCCGGCTGGGAGCCGTCGGGGGCGCTCTTTCCGATTAATAACCTGCTTATTTTGAGTCGGTTATGAGTATCTAACGGAATGCTATAATGTTTGAGTAGGCGCCGCTGTTCCGTATGAGGTAAAAACTCTTATGACGACACCCAAATTCTGGCCCCTGGATTTCGACCCGGAACGCTCCGAAATGCACTGTCTGTGTTGTATTCATGCCTTCTCACACCGTTTTCTCCCCTCCCGCCCGGAGTGCGCAGTCGGAGCGAACCCTGATTTTCGACACCGGCCCGGCCTGTGTCAGGCCGACCCCTGCTGTCATTATCATCCAGCCGAT
>DATJKY010000328.1:0-5072 GCA_035490955.1 Terriglobia bacterium
ACATCGGGCCCAAGTCGAACGGAACGATATCCGAAATACAAATGGACCGGCTGAACAGGCTAGGTGCTTGGCTGGACGTCAATGGAGAAGCCATTTTCGGAACGCGACCATGGGTTCGGGCGTCGTCTACTGCACCGGATGGCACCGACGTGCGCTTTACCACTAAAGGGGATAGCCTGTATGTCCTGTTCTTAAGCCGGCCGGCGGGGAACACTCTCACTGTGCCCTCAGTTCGTGCGGCCGCTGGTACGGTAGTACGGATTATGGGGAGCCCCGCAAAGGCCTCTATTTCTCAAGGAGAGAAGGATCTCGTGATTGAAACGCCCGAGAGCCTGTCGACTAGCTTAGCCCTTTCTGCCAAAATCACTCCGCTTCCCACGTCCTTGGGCTGATTCCTCGGGCCCAATACTAGGCTTGGCGTGGCGCGAACAAACCCGTTCAATCCCTCCTACTCTACAGTAGGATTTGCCATTAATTGGCAAGTTTGTTTTAGCCTTTGTCATGGAAATGGAACTAATGCCTTCAATCGTCTCGACTTACGATAAGAGATGGTAGTTCTTATCCCCTCCGAAACTGGCCCCGCCCTGGGAAGGACCCTAACCCGGAATCCAGGGACGAACCGCTCGGATGTTGTTCCTGCGCGTCTTGGCGCTCTGCTGCGGACCAACTGGTTTCAGAAAGAAGAGATAAGCGCTGGTAGTTCTTAGACTCTTTCTCTGTCATCAGAGACTTGCGGAGAAATCGAGCAAAGGCACTTACTGCTAGTCAAATTGGTGGCAAGAATTGTCACGAATTCCGTCAACCTACAGAATGACCCGTTTGTGGTAACGGCGATCAAGGTTGCACCGGGTGGTGTGCGTTTGCATCACGCCTGCCGCGGTGGGTTGAGGGTTATGTGGACAGTTATCTATCTAGGTGAGCGCACAGTTAGCATCATTTCGTTTCCATCATTTCGTCTGGACTCGGCCCCTCTTCTCGAGCAGCTCTGCCTCCATGCGAGTCAGACTCAGTTCCAAATAGCGCCAATAATCACCCGACCCTGGCGCGAAGAAATGGCGATTTGTCCACATAATGTTAGACCATGTGACCTCTGTCATCGCTCATCTGAAAGTGAATAAATTTGGACAGCAGCCGGTTTCGTCGGGACTCATCCCCTTTTGGGCTGTGAAATCGCTATGGGTTTGAAGTGTGAGGTGGAAGCTTGCTTCGCAGATAGGCAACGTAGCCGGCAGGGAGCGGATTTTGGAGCACTTCTTCGATGACCGGTTGGAAATAGGCGAGGGAGCGGATCGGACCGAGGGGCCGGGCTTGAGGAAGACGGCAGGTGCGGCGCACCGAGGCCAGGAGGAAGGCTGCCTCCACCACCGGTAGAGGAATTTGCTGACGAAACCACCCCAGCACCACTTGGCGGTCGTAGCGGCTGAGGCGGCGAGGCGTTTCCGGCAAGGCGAAGTACATCTGGGTCAGGGCGCGGAGATAGGCCTGGGGGTCAGTTTCCATCGGGAGATCCTTTCGGGCTCTTGGGCCGTGGCTTGCGGCGGGCCGCTGCCTCCTGTTCGCTCTCGCGGACGCGGTAGCTGGTGCCTTCGATGACGGTGACGTCAGCGTGATGCGTGAGACGGTCGAGCAAGGTGGCGATGCAGGTGGCGTTGGGGAAGACGGAGTTCCAGTCCTTGAAGGCACGATTAGTCGTGACCACCAAGGCGCGGCGTTCATAGCGGCGGTTGACGACTTCGTAGAGCAGGTCGGCGGCGTGGGCGTCATAGGCCAGGTAGCCGACTTCATCCAGGCAAAGGAGGGCGGGACGGGCGTAGAAGCGGAGCTTCTGGCGCAGGCGCTGAGGGGAATCGTCATGAAGGTCGGCCAGCAGGTCTGAGGCGGTGCGAAACAGCACGGAGTGACCGGCCAAGAGGGCAGTGTGAGCGAGATTTTTGACGAGCATCGTCTTGCCCAAGCCATTGGCCCCAATCAGCACGAAGTTGCGGGCTTCGGAGATGAATTCCAAGGTGAAAGCTCGTTCGATCAAGGGGCGGTCGATTTTGCTGGGCCAGTGCCAGTCGAAATCGGCCAGGGGTTTGAAGCGGCCGAGGCGGGCTTGGAGGAGCCGACGCTCCAGACTGTGGCGAGCTTGCTCGGCAACTTCGGAGCGGGCGATTTCTTCCAGGAGTTGACGAGGCGACCAACGCTGGGCGGTAGCGCGGGCTAGTAGATCGTCCAAGCCGCGGGCGGTGAGGGTCAAGCCCAGTTGCTCGAGTTGAGCGGCTAAGGGGTCATTGGGTGTCGGGGTCGTCGGAGAGTTCATCGTAAACCTCCAAAGCGGAAGTGGGGACGGCCAGGTTTTCCAAATCGGGGCGACGGGACAAATTGACTGGAAGGGAGGCAGCCCGCTGGCGAGTCCGGTGACGGCGCGCGAGGATGAAAGCCACGGAGCTGGCGCGCGGAGTGCCGCGGTCGAGGGCCTCGCGCAGGGCCACTCCCAGCTCGGCAGCGCCATAGTCATCGAGCAGGCCGAGGAGTTGACGGGTGAGTACGGGCAGAGATTCGCCTTGCTGGAAGGCGGCGTGGAGGAAAACTTGGCTTTCGGGGAGGGCCACGGCCAGGCGCCCACTGGGCGTGGAGCCCAGCGCCTTGCGCTTTTGTTCGAGCAGGGCCTGGAGATGAGCTGAGTCCTCGATCCGCTGATGGCGATCGTAGCTGCGGCGGTGGCGAGCGATTTCGGTGGCCCCGTCGAGCAGGCGCACGGTGGTGGGCGAGGCGACTAAGGTGAGGGAGTGGCCGAGGGCAGAAGGGGGAATGGAATAGTCATTGAGATCGAAGCGGACGTAGGGGGTCTTCTCGGCGCGGACGGGACGCACCAGATCGGTGTCGAAGGGGTGAGCAGGCAGAGGCAGCAACTGAGGCTTCTCCTCGGCGAAGGCGTCGGCCACGATGCGGGCGTCATCGCCGGGCCAGAGGCGCTGATGCGCCACTTGCTCACGCCACTCCCGGGCCTGACGGTTAAAGTCACCCAGGGTGGTGAAAGGGCGAGCGGCAAAGAAGGAGTGGCGAACATACTGGACGGCGCGTTCGACGCGACCTTTCTCATTACCCCGGGCAGGACGGCAAGGGCGGGCGGCGAAGTGATAGTGAGCGGAGAGTTCGAGCAGACGAGGATGGAAGTGGATGGCATCGCCGCAACGCTCAAGCACCACGGAGCGAAGGTTGTCATACAAGATGACGCGAGGTACTCCGCCCCAGTCTTGAAAGGCATGGACGTGGCCCAGGAGGAAGTTCTCCAAGCTCTGGTCGAAGAAGAACTCCACCCAGAGGGCGCGACTGTATGAGAGGGTGAGGAGGAAAGCGGAGAGACGTCGGCGGGCGCGACCGAGGGTGACTTCGCCGAAGTGGGCCCAATCGGCCTGGGCCTGCTCGCCGAGGAAGGTGTGGAGGCGGAGGAAAGCCTCACGGCTCGGAGGACGGATCTCAGCCACGACACGGCGCAACTGCACGACGCTGCCGGTATAGCCGCGCTGGCGAATCATCTCGTAAAGGCGGGTGGCGCGCAAGCGGGGATGGTGCTGGAGAGCTTCGCGTAGAAAGTCGAGGTAGGGATCGGTGAGATGGTCGCGGAGACACGGCTGGCTGCTGAAGCGATGCGTCTCCAAAGCAGCGCGCACGGTGTCAGGATGGAGACGGAGTTCGGCAGCGATGGTGCCGATCTTCCAGTGCTCAACGTGGAAGTAGCGACGAATGGCGGCTTTCAGTTCGGTGGAAATCATGCTTCACCTCCGGCGATGGGGGAAAGGATCAACCCAGCGACCCCGGCGACCACAGATCTGGCATACGACCCAGCCGCGTTGCGGTGGCCGGCCGGAAACGCGGCGGAAGCTCGGGGCCGGAGAGGCCGGCAAGACAGCGATCGCCGCCCGCTCGGTCAGGCTGGCAGAAGCGGCAGGGGGTTGGGAAGATTTATCCGTCACGCGGGCGCGCTGGCGCTGGCGATAGTCGCGCTGGCGGTCGCGATGATCCTCACGCCCTTCCGGGGTTTGTTGATGGCGGCGGTTGGCCTGGCGGCGTTGCAGACGGAGGGCTTTCTGGCGGCAGTGAGGACTGCAGTAGCGTTGTCCGCGGTCACAGCGACGGCAGAGATAAAAGATCGTGCCACAAGCAGACCAGTGACAAACCCGCTGTCGGAAGACCAGGGAACCGCGATCGGACATCGGTCGCCCCAGGCAGTGCTGGACAACCGAGGCCCGTCATGGCAGGATGAGGCTCGCACTTGGATGTGGAGGGTCCTGAACGGGTCTTTCCACAAAAAACCCCGGTTGCCCAAACAACCGGGGTTTCCTGTTCCTGCCTGGGGTTGCTTATCCTACCAGAGGGTTCCGCGCGGGGAAAAGGTCGACGCTGGCGGGTGGTGTCCTAAGTTTGTGTTGCTAGACCGCTGGTGAACCAAGTGCATTTGAAGTTTGAAGGGATTGGTGGGATTATCGAGATCATGCGAAGGAGCCTTCTGCATGAACAGTATGACACCCCGTGATTGGGCTTGGTTCGCCGGAATCATGTCGGTGGGCTTGGCGAAGCTCTACTGGGTTGCAAAGAGAACGACCCCTCCCGAACTATTATGGAAGAAGCCGCCGCTTTGGCAGATCGCTTTGCTTCTCACACTCCTAGGTTTCATAGTTTTCCTGTACGTCGGTCCATACTGATCTTCAAGGTGGACCACCTCCTCAGCGAATAAGACACCACCTCGCGGCGCTGTCGACAGCGATGCGAAAGATGATATTACGAACCCACGGACCCTACTCCCTTGGCCCTAAACCGGGAGGCCGCCGCCGATGATGCTGACTCACGCTCCAGGAAGCAGGCACGACAACGCCTGTAGTGGCCATGCCGAGTGCCAATCAGAGGGGCCGCTGTTCAAAATTCATCGGTTTTGAATGAGCGCTGAGAGCGGCAGATCCACGAGTTGGATTTGAATGTCCTCGAACGCCATCATGCCCGGCAGCGGCGCCCGCGTGGTGAAGGGATAATCAGCCACTTCCGGAGTAGCGCGAGTCAGGCGCCGCAGCAGTTGCGACTTGCCGCTATTG
>DATJKY010000329.1:0-2660 GCA_035490955.1 Terriglobia bacterium
TCGCCTTTTTTGGCGGCGGGGTCTGGAAAGGAGGCACCCACATAGATCGTATCGTCCTTTCCTACAAACACGGAGCTTGGCTGGCCGAACTGCTTCCACGCGACGATGAAATTGCCCTCCTGATCAAACACCTGGACGCGACTGTTTCTGCGGTCGGCGACGTACACCCAACCGTGCGACCCACCGACGAAGATGTCGTGGGGCTCGTCAAACTCTCCAGGGGCGGACCCCTTGCGTCCCCAGGCCTTAATGAAGCGGCCGTCTTTTGAGAACTTCACCACGCGAGCTGCGCCATTCTGATTCGGCGCATGGCCGTCGGAAATAAAGATGTCGCCATTCGGCGCCACGGCGACGCTGGTCGGCCTATCGAACCCATCCGGCCCGGTTGCGGCCACGCCCTCCTTGCCGAGCGTCATCAATACCTTGCCCTCGGGACTCAGCTTGAGCACTTCCTGGCCCATGACCACACCGCTCGCGTTTCGCGCCGACATCCCGAGGATCGTCTCCTGATCATTTACGTCGGTCACCCACAAGTTCCCGTCCCCATCGATGGTGAAACCGTGAGGGTAGGCAAACAGCCCCGCGCCAAAGCTCTTCAGAAGCCTGCCCGACGGATCAAATTCCAAGATCGGTGGGTTCGCCCGACCTCGGCCGAGGCAGGTGGCTGAGCCCGCCGGCACGACGTTGAAGCACCGATGGAAAACCCAGATGTTGCCCCTGGCGTCCACATGTACCCGGATGACTTCTCCCCAGCGGCCTCCGTTCATACTCTTCGGAAGCGACGGCCAGCCCTCGACCAGGCGATACGGATTCGGCAGTTCGCTGGGCTTGGGGTACTGGGTTGGTTGGGCCCGCGCCGCCCCTGCAAACGCGGCGATCGCGGCAAGCGCCAGAACGGATGGCTGTACCAGAGCCGCTCCACGGTGATGTAGCGTTTTGTTGTCCATTTCCCTTGCTCCGAATGGCTATTTTCCTTATGCACTCGGCCGCGGCCGCGAGTGTTCGATCTGCCCCTTCAGATAATTTACGACACGCTCAAACGGATTGAAACCAAAGGCCTGTCCGATAGGCAAGCGGAGATTCGAATTCGCGTTCACATCGTAAAAGATCTTCTCGCCCGCCCCCGCTTCGAGATATTCGATTCCGCCCACATCCAGACCGCCCGCCGCCATAATCCTGCGCCCGCTCTCGACCGCTTCCGGAGGCACCTCCTTATATGGAGAAAACTCAACCGGCTTGGCCGATGGAGCCGGAGTTGCGCACTTCAACTCACCGCCATCCGGGTTGCATGCCTCGGACGGACACAGATTGAAGGCGCCGTGCGATATCACGCGCATGGCATACAGCAATTCTCCTCCCAGGAATTCCATCCGGACGATGCCCTGAGCGGCGTCCACGGGGAAGTATTGTTGCAGTAGCAAAAGGTGGTCGGGCAGCCAAAGGTTGGGTTGGTCCCGCAGAAGCCGTCCAAGCTCTTCCGGTGAATTGAGCAGAAACATCCGCGCCCCGCTACCGCCTTGCTCGGGCTTGAGCAGCGCGGGCCAACCTCCCGTCCATTGCGCCAGCGCTTTCTGGGGGTCATTGAAGACGAGCGAGCGCGGATGGGGGATCTCTAGTTGCCCTAGCAGCGCGGCTTGCGCCGACTTACTCAGTTCCAACAGAAATGCACGCGACCCGTTCAAAACGCGTGCGCCCTTCAACTCGAGCGAGCGCATGAGTGATAAGGCGAGAGGCACCGCCCGGGTGTTGTCTCGCAAATACGCACTGGGACTTGCCTGATTGAAGTAAAGCGCTGCCTCCGGAACCGCATCCGGATCAAACGCCGCCCGCTTCAAGTCGAGCGCCGCATAGTGAACTCCATGTCTTTCAAGCGCAGCCCACAGCGGCTTCTGCCATTCCGGATGTTCGAACAGCACGACCAGGTCATATCGCATGCTTCTCCTACTATAGAGACCGGTCTAGGAGCGCGCATCACCATGCTGGCGGGTCCGCGGGGCCAAGGCCCGGCGATCGGCCCCGGTGGCGATTCAGCCTTGACTTCGGCAGGATTCGACTGTACCTTAGCTACTGCCAGACCACGGGAGGTTTCCCATGAGAAATTGCGTCCTCTCTTTAATGGCCGCGCTGGTGGTCACGATTGTACCCGCTGCTGGCCAGGCGACGTCTGCGCCGAAGGCAAACACAGCGGCCGCGGTCAAGAGAACCTGGACTCCCCCGCGTACGCCTGATGGCCAGCCCGACCTTCAGGGAGTATGGACCAACAACACCGTTACGCCCTTGCAGCGCCCCAAGGAACTAGCCGGCAAGGAATATTACACGGAAGCCGAATTGGCGGAGGTTCAACAGCGGCAGCGCGAACGCCTCGCTCTGGATGATGAGGAGGGTGAGCCGCCGGCTAACCATTCCGGTGTGGAAGGCGCACCGCCCGAGAATGTCCATTATGATCACGCCCAGTTCGGGCTGGACTGGCTCCAGTCCAGGGTCGCCTGGAATCGGCGCACCTCGCTGATCGTTGGGCAGGAGGGAACCATTCCTCCCTTGACACCGGAAGCCCGACAGAGACGCGCCGAGAGATTAGCTAAGGCAAAAGGACATGAATTGGACGGCCCGGAGAGCCGGCCGTTGGAAGCGCGATGTTTGGCTCGGGCGAACGTAGGACC
>DATJKY010000330.1:0-2280 GCA_035490955.1 Terriglobia bacterium
TCAAGTTTAGGTTGCCGGCTCGGTGGTAGGCGGCGGTTCTGAAGTAGACGAAGTTTTTGCATGCCCGACTACCTTGTATTGTTGAGCATCGCTGAAACATGCAAGCTTAAGGGGCAGAACTTTCTCAGCTTTCTAAGCTCGGGCGCGATGGACATCAACGGATTTGCCGGGCGGGGGGTGCGGCCAATAATCGGCACGTGCGTTGATGTATCGCGGCGTCAAGGCCCGCAGCCATCCCGCATGCTCGTTTTCCAGGTAAGCCCGGCCTTCGGCGTAGTTGTGCAACCGGGTGGTTATTGGTCATTGTGCCCAGATTGACGCTTTGCGACCGTGTTGAGAAATCTGTCCGCTAGTCGAAAACGAGACTTGAGAAAACGAGCGACCGGTGCCGATCCATCGTGCCATATAGTCACCGAACCGGGCCATTTCGCCAGGGTTCGGGGTGTCGACATAGGCTGGCCGCACTGCAGCTAGCCTCGAATTTCCGCACTTCGAAAGCGGACGGTGAAACGGAAGACCATCTTCTCCCGAGAGTAAATCTCCCCGGTATGCAGATCGAAGCGCATTGGCACGCCGACCCGGGTGACGTCTACGGTTGCGTGGAAGCCGCGCTCGGAAAAAACGTCGATCAGCATCGCCAAGGCGGCCGGGTCCTCGAAGAGCAGGTCTTCGGAGTTGATGCTGGCCACCCCCGAGACCGCATGGCGGACCACAATAGGCATCATCTTGCCTTCAATGAAATCGACCACCCGCCTAAAAGTTTCTGGTTGCTGCACCTCGTAACCGTCCAGCCGGCGAACGAGGTCCTGGCGGGCGTGCCGGACAATCTCGCTGGCCAGCGGCAACCCCCGAAGCCGGTCAAACGTGCGCGGGTCCAACTCCAGCGAGCTCTGGTATTCGAGCTCCCGGACGATATTGGCCTGCACTTCGGGAATAGGCGCCTGGCCGTTGATGAAGTGGTAGTGGAAGATCTCTTTGAGGGAAACCAGCGCGTCGTAGGTTTGCTCCTTGAAGACGCGGTAGCGGTTGCGTGCGAGCCCCTCGCTGGAGTCCGTCGCCCGTTCCTCCCACCGTTCGCCCACGCCCGACCGAGCGATCTCCTCGTTGTGGGCGACGACCTCCCGTCCGCGCTTGAGTTGGCGCGCCACGCTCTCCGCCTCGTCGACGAATAGCACCATGATTTGGAAGATGGGCTGCTTGAAGTGGATAACCTCCTGAGTGTCGTAGAATTCCCGCCGCAGCGCGATCATCTCATCGTAGAGCAGCTTGAGGCACTCCACCTGCACCTTCGTGCGTGGGAAGCCGTCAAGCAGCGCGCCGTTCTGCTGCTCGGGCTCAAGCAGCTTGCGCAACAGGATGCTGACCACCTCTCGGTCCCCGACCATCCCGCCACGCGACTTGACGGCGCGCGCCTCCGGTGTGTTCAGGAGCTTAGAAATTACGATGGGCGGCGCGTCGATACCGCGCACCTTACGGATGAAGTCCGAGTTGGTGCCTTTGCCCGCGCCCGGCGCTCCACCGAGCAAGATCAACTCCCTAGGGAAACGCATCCCGCTGCGGCCAAACTCTCCCTCCAAGTCCCGCCAGACGGCGCCGAAGATGAGGTGCGCATCCTTGACTTCCAACTCAGGGGAGTTAGTCACGGCAGCCACAAGGGAGGTGCCGGTTCCTTGACCCTTCCAGGCGTTAGCATTGTCAGCTTGCATCTCGGCGCGTTTCGCGCGCCGGCTGATGTCCGGCACGCATTTAGCAGACTATTTTGGAGTTTAGTCTAGCTTCCATTTCAGGATCAAGAGCGGCAACAGCTTAATTTTGCGGCCCAAAGTGCAGAAGTACAGAACCAAGTTAATGGGCACTCTTCCCAGAGTCCTTGTCACGTTGTGCCTTCTTTGGAACTTTTGCGCTTCTGCTCAACAAGCTACGCCGATCCTGCCCGATCCCAAGCTGACGCCGGGAGACGTGTTCGACGTAACCGCTCAGGACGTGTGCGTTCCGGGCTACGCAGAGAAGGTGCGAGCGGTACCAGCCTGGCTAAAAAGACAGGCGTACGCAGAGTACGGAATCACCCAGTACAAGACCGGCGACTATGAAGTTGACCACTTGATTCCGCTATCTAACTCCATTCGTAATCTTTGGCCCCAATCAACCCACAAGCTTGTATGCGCCGGCCAATTGGAAACCAGAAACCAGACCGAGGCCCAGCGAGGGACTCATCGAAAATCTATCGAAAAGGACCAAGTTCTTCACCTCTAGGGCTCCGCCCTTTCGGGCGGCTTTAAA
>DATJKY010000331.1:0-3255 GCA_035490955.1 Terriglobia bacterium
AAGGAGCGCGCCGAGTCTGGGCGACGTTTCGGATCGAGCGCCAACGCCTTCGCAAAAAACTCGGTCCACCTTGGGGGCGATTCTGGCAAGTAAGCCATAATAGGAGTGAAGCTCCCGGCGAGCAGCGTCCTGTGGCAGTCCGGCCAAGCGCTGCCGAAAGGGTGTCTGCCGGTCAACATCTCGTAGGCGATCACGGCCAGCGCCCACAAGTCCCACCCTGGCTGGGGCGTGCCGCCGGCCAACTGCTCCGGCGCCATATATTGGAGCGTGCCCAGGAGTACGCCGGCGCCGGTCTCCACCCCGCTCGCGGTGGGAGCGTTTGAGACTGCGGCTGCCGCAGTCTGTAGGAATTTGGCGAGACCAAAGTCGAGGACCTTAGGTATTTCGCCCGTTTGGGCGCGCACCAGGAACACGTTCTCCGGCTTCAGGTCGCGGTGGATCAAATGTCTCTGATGGGCCGCGTCCACCGCTGCACAAACACCGCGCATAATCTCCACCGTGCGCGGGGGCGCGAATCTGCCATGGCTGCGAATCTCTTCGCGCAGGGTCGTGCCCTCGAGCAGTTCCATGACCAGAAAGGCGTGGCCGCCCTCTAAGCCGAAGTCGAAAACCGTGACGACGTTAGGATGAGCCAAACCTGCTGCCACCTGCGCCTCGCGCCAAAAGCGTTGGGCGGCGTCTGGCTTCCCAGCCAAGTCCTCGCGTATCAGCTTCACGGCCACGCGCCTTCCCAGCGCGTCGTCAGTGGCTTCATACACCGTGCCCATACCGCCTCGCCCCAACCGGCGCTCCAGTCGATAACGTCCTGCCAGGAGGCGCGGTATGTATATGGGCGTGAGAGCCGCGCCGTCCTTAGCACAGCGCGCCACGCCAACGTCGTAGCAAGCACCACATTGGGCGCACTCCTCAAATCCCTGGTTTGCTCGCGCCGGAACAATCGCCACTGACTTATCCAACAGCAGCGCGAGGCTGGCCGCGATTGCCGTCAGCAAATCCTGGTCTTCACGGGCATATGGTTCCTCCGACCGTTTCACCCCCAAGGCCAGCAGCGCTTCCCTCCGGTCACGTCCACTGGCAATCGGCACCAGCAAATCAATCCGAGCGCCCCGCAGATAGTCGATCTCTTCCGGCGGCAGTTGCTGCAGCAGCCAGCCCGATTCCTCGGAGGGAAGCTCCATGGCCTTGCCAAGCACTCGCATTAGAGACATCAGTTTGCTGTCAGCGGCCAGTGGAGGTGGTGCTTGTCCAGCCGGAGCCGCTGCCACGCTACGGAAACTTGCTGCTTCCGGCTCGTGTACGAGCAGTGCCACCAATTCGGGATGCAGCGCAGTCTCAATCTGTGCGACTACGCGGGAGGCGACCTGCTCCAAGTCGCCCGCCTCGCGAATACCCTCCGCAACTTCCCGGAGCAGCCGCTGCGCGTCGTACCGCTCGCGGAAGAAGTGGCGATCGAGTGTGGTGAGCCATTGCTGGCGCCGGGCCTGGGCCAGTACAGCGAGCCCCCCCAAGGCACCATACATCCACCCCCGCAAGCGCAGGACTTCCACGAGTGGCTGGCGGTGAATGAGCAGATCCCCTAGCAGGATCAATCCCAGCGCGGGCACCAAAGACAGTAAGACCCTACGCGCCAGGGCGTACTGCAGTCCCCGGCGAATGATCACGCGAATGTCAAACAGGCGATGGCGGAGAATCGCGTAAGCGAACGAAAGGGGACAAGCCAGGGTCAGGGAAGTCATGGCTACAACGTAAGGCGTGGTCAGGAAGAAACTGCTGAGCGGAGAGGAAAACCCTCGGATTACTGATACCCAGAGCGGAAGTGCGGGTAGCACCGACACCATCGAGCCTACCAGCAACACCCGCAACCGGCGCTTCTCGTTGAGGTCCTCCAGTCGGCGGTAGCTCAGCGTAAGAATCGCCAATGCCGCCGCGCAGTAAGCGGCTAGAAGAGGAAACTGCATCCGTATCACCGAGCCCGGAACGACGCCGGTAATTTGTGAGGGCTGGTACAACATGGCGAACGTGTAGCGAATATCCGAGGGCACGACCAGCAGTGCCGGCGCCCAGACGACCGCCCATGGCCAGCGCGCGCGGAAGAGCCTGCGGGGAAACACGGCCAAGAGAGTGCACATCAACGGCCCCAACACAAACCTACTGATACACGGAACCCACAAGGGCGCTCCGACCGGCACGGAAAGGTGCCGCCATCCTGCTGCAGCCCCGTACGGCCGATAACATGGCGGATTGACTGCTGCTGCTGCCAGAATGAGCGCGCCCAGGCGTGCTGACAGGTTGTAGGGACGGCTGAAAGCGATAAAGAGACTGACAACGAGCATAAGAAACCTCGACGCCTCAGTCGGCAAGAAGGATGCTCGAAATAGTGACCCTAAGATTTGATTGCGTTCGAATGTCGTTTGCACCTCGAAGTGCCGGGCACCCCGCTCGATCCCCAGCCGGACGGGACGACCCACCTCCAGATTGGCAGCAACCGCCAGCCAGTCGGAGTCTGTATAAACTTCTTGCCCATCTACGCTCACCACGTAGTCGCCTGTCTTCGCTCGAGCGCGTTCGAAGGCCGGGTTCATGGGCGGGCTGAGGACGACCATCTGTCCTTTGCGATTCTCGAACGTGGGCCCGAAGGAAAGACCCGGTACATCGGGTCCAAACAAATCGTAGTAGAAGATCAGAGCGAAGAAGGCAAGGAACGAGGCCGCAACTACATACATCCACCATGGCGCTCGCGGGCCCGGCACTTGCGTCTTCCTTCCTATTAGGCAGCGGAGCTACATTATACAGGTGGTTTCCTCGCCAGCCTGTTGGTCAAAATGCTCTTGTGAGCATCAAGCGGGTGGGTCCCAGGGCGAGAGCGCAAGTGGTTTCTTGGCAACAACCTAGATCGCTACTTTGCCCAAAACAAAGGATATCTTGCATAACTGGCGAGAAATCCCCTTACCACCACCGATCTGCTCGGCCTTCCATAAACGGTCTAGTGGAAGTGCCTCCCTGTTGCGGCACGAGCGGGTGATCCGCCCGCGCCTGCGTTCTCCATCGCTGTCAAACGGCAACTCGCCCCTTAGACGTAATCGGCGCTCCGGCTCTCGTCACATTCCGCAAAGCCCGTTTTCAGGACCTAAGCGATTGGCTGATGGCTTGTTCGTGATCAGTACCTTCTGGGAGCTCTCCTTTTCCGCGGCAATCAGTATCCCCGCAACAAAATGGATGCCTACGTGGACTTCGGCATCTCGCGAGTGCAGTCGT
>DATJKY010000332.1:0-8485 GCA_035490955.1 Terriglobia bacterium
GCCTGCCGCGACTGGGAGACCACGCGCTCCTTTCCACCCAGGGCAGGGAAGCCGTGAACCAGAATCACCGTGTCGGTGGCGTTGAGCCCCAACCCGACAACATCAACTTGAGATCTACCCAAATTCGAACCCTCCTCCTCGCCCGCAGGTTGCCTATTCTACGCGAGTCAAAGGTTGCTGGAAAGAAATCCATGTGCTCCCATGTGCTCCCATTTCCAAAATGGGTGGGTGAACGGCCCTGCTTTGGGGCCCAGGTTCCGACGGGGTCTCGGGAACACCCTCTGTCGCCGCAGCGACCGGTCGGGTGGCTTTTCATGCTGGGCGGCGTGGACCTGGGTTCATGATCGCGACCGATTTCTCCATTGATCTGCAGTCGCGATTGGCCTGCCAGGAGGACGCGAGGCTCTGCACCCCGAGGGGTGGCCTCTCCCGGGCCAGAGAAGGTGTGAAAGAATCGCGGCTCTGCCGCCTGCTATGCGGAAGGGCTCGACCCTTTCGGACCGCAGGCTTAAGATTAAACTCTTTGGGCGCAGCCGCATCGGCCGGTGGCCAACGATTTTTTCACACCTTCAGAGTGTCTGAGCCCGCGGAGCTGTCGGTGATCGCGGTGCCTATCCACAGCCATGTCTGATAATCTTTTGGGGCGCCTGAGCTAGTTAACATAACCTGGTATCCACATAAGCCCCTCCTTTTTCCACAGTACGGCAAATTGTGGTTTCCGGATCCCCCAGGTAGAGCAACGATTACAGGGTCAAAGCGTAATGTTTAATCCGTGTTGATCTGTGTGCATCCGCAGCTTGACCCGACTTCTCATCTCAATCCGCTGCTGACAAGCCGCTCAGGATTGTGTTAATTTTGCTATTTGTCGGCGCGTCGACATCGGGCCTTAAGATGCCCCTGCGCGAAACGGAAGCCATTGTTCTCAGGACCTACCGCTTGGGAGAGGCAGATAAGATCGTTTCGCTTTTTACCCGACAGGCAGGGCGCCTGAGAGCGGTTGCCGCTGGTTCGCAGCGTACCAAGAGCCGATATGGCGGAACGCTGGAACCTCTGAGCTACATCCGGTTGTGGCTCTTTGAGCGTGAGAACCGCGACCTGCTTCGTCTGAACTCCGCTGAACTGCTCGAGTCCTTCTTCGACATGCAGAGGGACTACCGGCGCCACGTCGCGGCTCAATATATTGCCGAGGTCTGCGAGCGCCTGCTTCCCGAGCGCGAACTGAACGAGCGTGCGTTCCGGTTGCTGCTGGCGACGCTTCGAGGCCTGAAGCACTCGGGCGAAGTGGATCGGCCGCTCGTTTACTTTAACTACTGGCTGCTGCTCTTGGGTGGGTTCCTGCCTGATCTCGACCGATGCGCTGGCTGCCGCCGCACGCTGGGCGACGAGCCTGGTTACTACGGACCAGGTTCTGAGGGTTTGCTGTGCCGCACCTGCCGCCCAGGTGGCGCGACGCATCCTGTCTCGTCGCGTGCCTTGGCCGTGGCCGAGACCTTGAGGCACTCCCCATTAGATCGGTGGTTGAGCACGGAGAAACCGGCACCGGAACCGACTGCGGCGCGCCACTTCTTCGAGGAGCTCATCCAGACTCACGCCGACAAGAAGTTGATAACGCGAGAACTGCTGAATCAAGAGATGTAGGGATGTCCGTTGTTCGCGGTTCGTTGTTTTCTCGTACCGGCGGGCTTTAGCTCGGGATTTTAGATTCAACGGCCTGCTCGTCCCACATGCGGGACCGCCTCTACGAAGGCCGGCAAGGCCTTTTTTGGCGGCCTGCTAAGGGCAAACAGACCACGAACAACGGAAGGCACAGCAGAATGAACCGAGAAGCCTCACAAGGCACTTTAACTTTTCAGGACACCATAGCTCGGCTCAACGACTTCTGGGCAAGGCAAGGCTGCGTGCTCGCACTGCCTTACGATCTCGAAGTCGGGGCAGGAACAATGTGCCCGGAGACTTTTCTGCGGGTACTCGGACCCAACCCCTACCGTGTGGCTTATGTTCAACCCTCGCGCCGGCCCGCGGACGGGCGCTACGGCGAGAACCCCAATCGGTTGCTCAAGCACATCCAGATGCAGGTGATCCTTAAGCCGCCTCCCAATGATATCCAAGAGCTATACTTGGCCAGCATCGGCGAGCTGGGAATAGATCTCCGCCATCACGATATTCGCTTCGAGGAGGATAACTGGGAAGCGCCCACGCTGGGAGCCTGGGGCATCGGTTGGCAGGTAGTGCTCGATGGCTTGGAGATTACCCAGTTCACCTATTTCCAGCAGTGCGGCGGAATGGACCTTGATCCCATCAGCGTGGAACTCACCTACGGTCTTGAGCGCATCGCAGCGTTCCTGCAGAATGTTGAATCGGTGTATGAGATCAAATGGAATAACACACTGACCTACGGAGACTTAAGACAGTCTGAAGAACTTGAACTATCGGTTTATGATTTCGAAGACGCTGACCCGGAGACCTGCCGCAAGCTTCTCGACCTTTATGAGGGCGAAGCGCTCCGGTTGCTGGAGAACTACTGGAGGATAATGAGGCCGAAGAAGGGCGAACACATCTCCGTCGACCTAGGCCAACTGAAAGGAGGGAATGGCAATAGGCAAGCCACTGAGCAGAGGCTTTGGCAGAGCTGCTTTCCCTTGCGTAAGGTTTATGACTTCTGCCTAAAGTGCTCCCACCTGTTCAACATCCTCGACGCTCGGGGCGCCATCAGCGTCACCGAACGCGTGGCCCTCATCGCCAGAATCAGAAAGATGGCCTGCCAGGTAGCGCAAATCTATGTCGACCGGCTCTCGCCCGTCGCCGAGGTCCAGCCCGCATGAGCGCCTGGAAGTTGGAAACTGGAAATTGGAAACCGGAAACTGGAAAAGCAGTCCCCCCAACGAGTCATTCCGAGCGGAGCGAGGAATCTGCTTCTTCTGTTCTTCACCGTCACAAGCAGATTCCTCGTCGCTTCGCTCCTCGGAATGACAGGGCTGGGTTGACTTTCGAGGGTGCCACGGGAGGTGCCGACCTGACAGCAATTGGCCCGAACCCCGAACCGCGAATTCCGAACCAGAATCCCGATCCCGTAACCATGACTACAGTCCCGAACGCCGAAACCCAAGTGTCGAATCCCCGAACCTTGCCGCTGCTTATCGAAATCGGCTGTGAGGAGATTCCTGCGCGATTCCTAGCCGACGCCCAGAGGGATTTGGGTGAGCAGCTGCGAGAAGCTCTGCGAGAGGTGGGTCTGCTCGGCGGGGCGGGTCGCGAAGGGGCAGTTCCCGAGCTGCCCCTACAGACTTACTCGACGCCACGCCGAATGGTCGCCTATTTTCCAGAAGTTCTCGAAAAGCAGCCCGACAAGGTGGAGGAGGTTCGCGGACCAGCGGCCAAAGCCGCCTTCGACGCCCAGGGCAATCCCACCCGCGCCGCGGAGAGCTTTGCGGCTAAGAACGGTGCTGCTGTTCAGGACTTAATCAGGGTTTCAACTCCGAAGGGTGAGTACGTCGCGGTCCAGAAGCGCACTTCAGGGCAATCTGCACTTAAAGTGTTACCTGAGGTTTTGCCTCAGGTAGTCACCGACCTCAGCTTCCCTAAGAGCATGTACTGGGAGAAGTCCAAGACGCGCTTCGTCCGGCCCATCCGCTGGATTCTGGCCTTGCTTGGTGCAGGGGAACACGGCCGAGTCATTTCCATCGAGATTGCGGGAGTGAGGTCGGGAAACGTAACCTATGGACACCGCACCCACGGGATGCAACCCATCGGTGTGACTGATTTTGGCGATTACTCGAAGAGGCTTCGTGCGGCGCTCGTGGAGTTCGACCCCGTGAGGCGTCGTGAAGCGCTGCAAGCGGAGCTTAGAGTTGTACTTCATGTCTCAATGCTATCTGACTTGAAAGGCTCTGTAGAACAGATCCGCGATTCTCCTATCGAACCCAATGACATGGAACAGCTGCGCTCTGTTGTGAGTTCTTCATTGGAGTTATCTGGCTTCCATGTGGTCGAGGACAAGGAGCTCGAGGACTGGATTGTGAGCTCGACCGAATGGCCCCGGGCATTTAGAGGCTCTTTCCACGAAAGGTTTTTGAAACTGCCCCGCGAAATCCTGACCACTGTAATGCGAGACCACCAGAAGTACTTTGCAGTAGAGTCTGCTGAAGGAGAAATCCACAGCCAATTCGTTGCAGTACTTAACGTCGACCGCGACCCTAACGGGCAGATCCGGGCAGGGCACGAACGCGTTCTGACCGCGCGCTTTTCCGACGCCGAGTTCTTCTGGAACACCGACCAGAAGATTCCCCTTCGCGACCGCCTGCCCATGCTGGAACGAGTCACATACCAAGTGAAGCTCGGCAGCTATGGCGACAAGGTCCGGCGGATGGAGGCCATCGCCAGACGCTTGTGCGCCGACTTGGAAGAGCAGGGAAGGCTGTCCCCTCAGGAGGCGGAAAACGCCGCGCGCGCCGTCGAATTGTGCAAGTGCGATCTCACGACGCAGATGGTGCAAGAGTTCACCGAACTTCAGGGAATCGTCGGCGGGCTTTATGCCGCGGTGCAGGGCGAACCGAAAGAAGTAGCCGATGCGATCTACGACCACTACAAGCCGGTCGGGGTGGACGACCAACTGCCCCGAGGCATCGTGGGAGCCATCGTTTCACTTGCTGACAAGATCGACGCTGTGGTTGGCGGCTTCGTCGCCGGGCTGGAGCCGACCGGTTCCAGCGATCCCTTTGGACTGCGTAGGCAGGGAAACGCCGTAATTAAAGTGTTGGTTGAATTCTCACTGCCTATCATCCTCCCCCGCCTTCTAGTTGGAACCGCGAAAGCCCTTGGGCGAGACTGGCATGCGCTGCTTGACCCGATTGCGAAGTTTTTCGATGAGCGCATGAAGTTCTACCTCGAGACGGTTGCAGGATGTCGATACGACACCGTACGTGCCGTCATCGCCAAGGGCTTGAACATACCAGCGGAGGCGTTGAAACGTGCCCGCGCGGTCGAGAAGATAAGAGACAGCGAGGATTATGTAGCTCTTACAGTCGCTGCTAAGCGCACCAGAAACATCCTGAGAAAATCCGCCTCGCCTGAAGAATATAAGTCTGGCCAGTTAAACCCTGGTTTGCTGGAGCAAGACGCCGAGGTAGAACTTTACCAGGCCTACAGCGCAATCTTCGGTCAGGTGACGGAGGGCGGCATCCTGTCCGGAGATTACGACACCATGCTGACCCTGACGGCGCGCCTCAGACCCGCTATCGACAGGTTCTTTGACCAAGTGTTGGTAATGCACGAAGACCCGAGTGTAAGACGCAACCGTCTACTGCTGTTGGCGCTCTTGGACGAGAAAGTGTTCTCGCGTGTGGCCGATCTTTCCGAGATCGAAGGCAACCTGGATACGTCAACATCAAGGGCGGCGAGGATGTGAGTGCTGATTCACCCGATGAAACGACGCCATCGAATGGAGGGTCGTCCCACCGCGCAACCAGGGATGTAGGGCCGGGGCTTGCCCCGGCCTGGCGGCCGACCCAAGGGTCGGCCCTACGGTTTGCAAATTGAAAGTACAGCTTCAAGTTTTGTCGACGCGCCGACATCAAGAGACAGCGAATAGGGAGCTGCGAATAGGGAGTCGGGACCGGCACCCGGGCGAGTGGGTAGTCGCGAAGAGGAAGTCGGGGCCACCGACTACTGACAATGGACCACGGACAAACGAACAACGAACCAAGAACCAGGAACTAAAGAAACCAGAGACCACTTTCAACCGGAGGAGCGCCTAAGATGGAAAAATACGTTTATTCGTTTGGCGGCGGCAAAGCCGAGGGCAGCGGCACCATGAAGGATGTCCTGGGAGGCAAGGGGGCGGGCTTGGCGGAAATGACCAACGCCGGCTTGCCGGTGCCCCCGGGGTTCACTATCGCTACCTCAGCCTGCCGCCTTTATTTCGAGAATGGCAACAAGATGCCGGAGCCGATTGCCCACGAGTATCCGCCGGCCGTCGAACGGCTCCAGAACCTGCTCGGCAAGAAACTGGGCGATGCCGGAAACCCCCTTTTGGTCTCTGTGCGCTCCGGCGCCAAGTTCTCCATGCCAGGGATGATGGACACCGTCCTCAACCTGGGCATGAACGACCAGATCGCTGAGGCCTTCGCTGCGAAGAGCGGCAACCCGCGCTGGGCTTACGACAGCTATCGGCGCTTTATCCAGATGTTCGGCAACGTCGTTTTGGACATCCCCAAGTCGGAGTTTGAGCACATCTTCGATGGCGAGAAACGCAAACGCGGGCTGAAGCTTGATACCGAACTAACGGCGGAAGACCTTAAGACGGTGATCGCCGGTTACAAAAAGTTAGTCAAGAAGGAAACGGGGAAGGACTTCCCGCTGCATCCCGGCGAGCAGTTGCGCATGGCGATCGAAGCGGTGTTTCGCTCCTGGTATAACCCGCGCGCCGCTACCTACCGGCGCATGAATCGGATCTCCGACGACTTGGGTACGGCGGTCAACGTCCAGACTATGGTGTTCGGCAACATGGGCGAAACGTCAGGTACCGGCGTCGGCTTCACCCGCAACCCAGCTACCGGCGCCAAAGAGTTCTACGGCGAGTTCCTCATGAACGCTCAAGGCGAGGACGTGGTGGCCGGTGTGCGCACGCCGGTTCCCATCAAGGAGCTCGAAGACATCAACCCGGAGGCCTACCACCAACTACGCGAGATCACCACCCGCCTCGAGCAGCACTACAAGGACGTGCAGGACTTCGAGTTCACCATCGAGGAGGGCAAACTGTATATGCTGCAGACGCGCAACGGGAAGCGTACCGGTCCGGCGGCGGTGAAAATCGCTGTGGATATGGTGACCGAAGGCTTGTTGACCCCGCAGGAGGCTCTGCTGCGCGTGGAGCCCGACCAGCTCAACCAGCTTCTTCATCCTGTCTTGGATGAATCCGAACCTTTCGATGTGATTGCCAAAGGGTTACCGGCCTCGCCGGGGGCGGCCGTCGGGCGTGTTGTTTTCACCGCAGATGATGCGGTCGCCAAGGGAAAGACACAACCCGTCATCCTGGTCCGCTCCGAAACTGTTCCCGATGACATTCATGGCATGGAAGTGGCGGCGGGCATTCTGACTTCGCGCGGCGGTATGACCTCCCATGCCGCCGTCGTTACGCGCGGCATGGGCAAGTGCTGCGTGGCCGGGGCAGGGGACTGCGACGTGGATGAAAAGAAGAAGGTGATGAAGGTGGGCAAGCACATCATCAAGGAGGGGGACTGGATCTCACTCGATGGCTCAACCGGCCGCGTCATTCTCGGCCAGGCCAAAACCGTGGAGCCTGATCCCCACAGCGGAGTCTTTGCCGCTTTCATGAAATGGGCGGATGAGTACCGGAAACTGGGGGTGCGCTCGAACGCCGACATCCCGCGCGATGCCGAGGTGGCGAGGAGGTTCGGCGCCGAAGGCATAGGCCTTTGTCGCACCGAGCACATGTTCTTTGCTGAAGAACGCCTACCACACATGCAGCGCATGATCATGGCCTGCAAGGACACCCCGGATGCGAAAGAAGCGGCTGCCTACGAGAAGGAACGGCGGGCCGCTCTGGCCAAGCTCTTGCCCATGCAACGCAAGGATTTCTTCGGGTTGTTCAAAGCGATGAATGGGTTGCCCGTCACTATCCGCACTTTGGACCCGCCTCTGCACGAGTTCCTTCCCAAGCGCGAGCAGCTTATGGTTGAGATTGCGACCCTTGAGGCGCAGCATAAGAAAGGCGCTAAGCTAAGCCAGGCCAAGGCTATGCTAGCTATAGTTGAGGGTTTACATGAATTCAATCCCATGCTGGGCTTGCGCGGCTGCCGGCTGGGTATCCTCTACCCTGAGATCACCGAGATGCAGGTCCGTGCCATCTTCGAGGCGGCTTGCGATGGAAAAAAGCAGGGCATCGATGCCAAGCCCGAGGTGATGATTCCGCTCGTCGGGGACGTGAGGGAGCTCGCCCTACAGAAGGAAATCGTCAACAAAGTGGCCCACGAGGTTTTCAAGAAGAAAGGCGTGGAGGTGGAGTACCTGGTGGGCACCATGATTGAGCTGCCGGCGGCGGCGCTTTCCGCCGGCGAGATTGCGCAGGAGGCGGAGTTCTTCAGCTTCGGCACTAACGATCTCACGCAGACGACTTTCGGACTTTCGCGCGACGACTGCGGGAAGATCATCGCCGAATATGTGAAGCAGAAAATCTGGCCCGCCGACCCCTTCGCGGTGATGGACCCGAAGCGCGTGGGGAGGCTGCTGAAGCTTGCCACGAGCGAGGGAAGGGAAAGCCGTTCCAACCTCAAGGTCGGCATCTGCGGGGAGCACGGCGGCGATCCCTCTTCGATCGAGGTGTGCGCCGAGGCTAAGCTGAACTACGTCAGTTGCTCGCCTTATCGGGTGCCCATCGCTCGCCTCGCGGCCGCGCAAGCGGCAGTGAAGCAGACGGAGGCCAAGGCGTACACGACAGCCTAGCTGAAGAAGGCTGTCCGTTGTCAGT
>DATJKY010000333.1:0-8114 GCA_035490955.1 Terriglobia bacterium
CTCAGCCACCGCCAGCACGAAGAGGTGTGTCGAGCCAGCCAAGGATTGGTCGAATGGAACACTCCGATCCGGTTACCGTTGTCGCAGCATCGCGCGATCTGGCGTGGCTCGCGCCAGGATTGAGACGTTCCACGTGAAACATCCATCAGGGATGCATACGAAAGAAGTTTGCAGTCATTCCTGCAACTTAGCATTGGAAAACCTTGGAAAACCGAAGCGGCTTGCTTAAAGTCCACGGCTCTGATAGATTTCCTCCTGTTGCCTTGAATAACAGGTGCCAATGTTGGCTCGCGTCATCGCCGTTGCCAATCAAAAGGGCGGAGTCGGTAAGACGACCACAGCCATCAATTTGGGCGCCGCCCTAGCTCAACAAAACCTGCAAACCCTTGTCGTGGACTGCGATCCCCAAGCCAATGCTACCGCCGGGCTGGGCTTCGAGCGCGATCCAGCTCGGCGATCCTTGTACCACGGGCTTCTGCTGGACGCTCCGCTCGAGAGCCTGATACTCAAGACCGGCCTCGACAGCCTCCTCTTGATTCCGTCGGAGAAAAACCTCGTCGGGGCCGTGGTCGAGTTGACCGAACAGCCGGAACGCGAGCACCTTCTGCGTCGTAAGATTGCGCCACTGCGCGAAAGGTTCGACTTCATTCTGCTCGACTGCCCGCCCGCTCTCGACCTACTCGCGTTGAACGCCCTGGTGGCCGCGGACTCTGTTCTGATGCCAGTACAATGCGAATATTTTGCGCTGGAGGGCGTGTCGGGCCTCTTGGATACATTGACGCGCATCCGACGCGTTCATAACTCGCAGCTCGCCCTTGAAGGCATTTTGATCACGATGTACGACGAGCGGACCAACCTCTCTCACCAGGTTCGCGACGACCTGAGGGACTTCTTTGGCGCTCAGGTGTTCCAGACGGTTATACCGCGCAACGTCCGGCTGGCCGAGGCTCCGAGTTATGGCCAGCCCATTTTCCTGTACGATCCGCAGTGCCGGGGAGCGGCGAGTTATCTTGAACTTGCCAGGGAGGTGATTAACCATGACGCGAAAGGCGTTGGGGCGCGGGCTTAGCGCGCTTCTGCGGGAAGTCGAAACCGCGAGCGCAGGCCTCGAGCAGGTTCCCGTTGACCTCATTGATCCCAACCCCTTCCAGCCTCGCAGCGCTTTCCCGGAGGAAACCCTGAGGGAACTGGCCGAGTCGATTCGCTCCAGCGGCGTGCTCCAGCCAATTTTGGTGCGCAGGGTCGATGGGAAATATCAACTCATCGCCGGCGAACGCAGGCTCCGTGCGGCCAGGATGGCTGGGCTACAGGCCGTCCCCGCGGTCATTCGCGATCTGGGCGATCGCGAGACCCTGGAACTTGCCGTCACCGAGAACGTGATGCGGGAGGACCTCAACCCAATCGAGGTGGCGCATGCCTACGATTCTCTTCAGGAGAGATTCCAGCTTAGCCACGAAGAGATCGCCGCGCGTATCGGCATTAACCGCAGTACCGTTTCCAACACCTTGCGTCTCCTTGGTCTTCCTGAGCAGATCCAGAATATGGTCGCAAATGGAGATGTTAGCGCAGGTCACGCGCGAGCCTTGTTGGGGCTTCAATCGGCTGACCGTCAGAATGAGTTGGCGCAGCTCATTGCCAAGCGAGGGCTGTCCGTACGTCAGGTGGAGAGCATCGTGGCGTCGGCCCAGAGCGCCCCGGAAGCGCAGAGAGTGGCACGGAAAGTGGACCCCAATACGCGCGCTGCCGCATTGGAGATGGAGCGCTCGCTGGGGACCCGAGTCAGGATCATTGGAAGCGAGAACCGCGGCAAGATCGAAATCAGCTATTTTTCCGGAGACGACTTGCAGCGGCTTTACGAATTGCTGACGCGCCGCAACACACCCACTTAATGCTACGATTAGAGTTCAAAAGTTCGGCCAGCCTGGCCGATCTTAAGGAGGAGCATCATGCCGATTGCTTTCGCTAAGGACTCAGATCGGAGGGTCTCGCCGCCGGCTCTGGAGCGCGGGATGACCGCCGTTCTGGAGCTTGGGGTTGAGGTGGAAGGTAAGATGCAAATCTCCAGCGGCGTTGTTCGTTTGAACACTACGTTCAGGGGCGAGATTGTAGGCCAAGGATCAGTAGTAGTCGGCGAGCAAGGCGAGGTCGAGGCCAGCATTCAGGCAAACAGCATTAGCATCAGAGGAAAAGTGAAGGGCGCCGTACGTGCCGCCGAGAAACTGGAGATTCAGGAGCACGGAGTGTTATTGGGAGATATTGACACTCCCGTCCTCATCATCGAAGCCGGCGGATTCTTCGACGGGCACTGCCATATGCCCACTCCGGGTGTCAGCAAGGACCCCGCCTGCCAGAGCCAGCCAAGCGATAAGTCGCTTTAGCTCGAATACTGTCGCTCGCGTCTTCTCTGAGCCCTGTCCCTGGCATGCTCTGCTCTCAGAAGCTACCAACTCACCGCAGAAATCGCAGAGGGCGCTGAGAGAAGCTATCCATGGCACGCTCTGCTCTTGGACTGCCAACCCAGAGGCGGGCGCCACCACGACCGGCTACGATCCGAGCCGCCTGTGGCTTCGGAGAGAGACCTGCCGACCGACTCCCGTGCCAGGCCTCTCATCGTAGCCTACCTGTAAGCTAGTATACTGATCGCGCTACAGGGCTGGCCTGCCGTGACTGGAAGGCCCACTTGGGGCGCGCTTCGAATAACGGACCGAGGAAGGGCAGAGTTGTAAGTGGATAACCTAAGAAGTACGGTGGAGTCTGTCTTCCGGCGCGAGTCGGGGCGGATCATCGCCAGCCTGATCAGGGTTTCGGGTTCATTCGATCTTGCCGAAGAGGCCATGCAGGACGCGTTGGCGCTCGCGTTGGCCCAGTGGCCTGAGAAGGGCATCCCGGACAACCCACCTGCCTGGATCACCGCGGTCGCCCACCGCAAGCTGATTGACTATGCTCGGCGCGAGCACACCCGGCGCGACAAGCAAGACGAGCTTCGTCGCCATGCGGAACGGGCGAGAGACGATAACGATCCGAGCGTCGATGCGGCTGAAATGGGATTTCCCGATGACCGCTTGCGCCTCATATTCACGTGCTGCCACCCGGCGCTGAACATGGAAGCTCAGGTCGCGCTGACCTTGCGCACTTTGGGCGGGCTGACTACCCCTGAGATCGCCCGCGCTTTCCTGCTGCCGGAGGTGACGCTGGCGCAAAGGTTAGTCAGGGCAAAGCGCAAAATCCGCGATGCTCGAATCCCCTACGAAGTCCCTCCCCAGCACTTGCTCCCCGAGCGCCTAGGCTCCGTTCAGGCGGTGATTTATCTTATCTTCAACGAGGGATACACTGCCACCGCGGGAGATAGCCTGATCCGGCGCGAGCTATGCACCGAAGCGATTCGCCTGGGGCGGACGCTCTGCGACTTGATGCCCCAGGAGGCAGAGAGTCTCGGATTACTCGCGTTGATGCTGCTGCACGACTCGCGGCGCGAGGCGCGCGTCAACAGCCAGGGTGAGCTCGTGCCCCTGGAGGAGCAGGACAGGTCCCTGTGGGACCGAGCTCGGATTGAGGAAGGTCTAGCGTTCGTGGAAAGCGCATTGCGTTCAGGCAGAATTGGGCCGTATCAATTGCAGGCTGCCATTGCCGCTGTTCATGCGGAAGCGAAAACCGCCGAACAGACCGATTGGAAGCAGATTGCGGCCCTGTATAAAGAGCTCGAGCGAGTTCATCCGTCAGGAGTAGTGGCGCTCAATCGTGCGGTGGCCGTCGCGCTCAGTGAGGGACTCGAAACCGGGCTGAGACTGATCGACGAACTGGGGTCGTCAGGTGAACTCGACTCGTACCACCTTTACCACGCCGCGCGCGCCGACATCCTCCGTCGCCTGGGCCGTGCGCAAGAGGCGGCGGATGCCTATGGCCGCGCGCTCGGCCTGACCGCTAACGCAGTCGAGCGCCGGTATCTTTGCCGTAGGGTTGCAGCTCTAGCCGCAACACCCTAGTCTAGCTAGCAACCCCACGGAACAAAGGTTTGCATTCCGCCGGTGCCGTGACTTCAGGGCACTATCGTTACGAGATGGTTCGCTTCCGCCGCCTCCTGCAATTTCTTATCGTTCGTCGCGAGCGGGAGACGGGCGGCGAGAGCGGCTTGCAGGTAGCACGTATCGTAGACGGACAGATTATGTGTTTCACAGCCAGCGTGAGCAGGCGCGGTACGTCGCGTTGCTAGGCACCTCCTTGGGGTGCGAGGTTGAGCGGCGAGAACGCCCCCACCAAGGGTGGAGCTGAGAAAAGGTCGGGATGGATCAGGTGGCCGAGTATTTCCAGGCTTTCGACAATTCGCGGCCCCGGACGGCTGAAATAGGCTGAGCCGTCCGTGGCATAGATGCGTCCCGCCTTGGCGGCAGGCAGATCGTGTACACCTTCAAACGTCGCCAGAATCTCCCCCTCCTGCGCCGAGCGGCCCAGACTAAACCCGCAGCAGGTAAGGACTATGACTTCCGGGGCAAATCCCAGCACCTTACTCCACTCGATCCGGCAGGAGGGCCGGTGGAGAAAGGCGAGCTCGTCACACCCGCCGGCAATTTCCACCAACTCCCTCATCCAATGACCGCCGCAGTAAGGGGGATTCACCCATTCCATGCAGAACACTCGCGGCCGGTGCCGAAGCGTTTCCGTCTTGCGCCGGATCGCCTCGATTCTTTGCTGCAGATTATCTCGAAGGGTGTTGGCCTCAGCCTCAGCCGCAATCGCCTTGCCGACCACAAGAAGGTTGTCCAGAATGTCGTCCAGGGAACGCGGTTCAAGGTTGAGAACCTGCGGATGGGACTTGAGGTTCTTCGCCGCCTCCTGCACCCGGTCGTAAGAGACGGCGCAAACGTCGCAGAGCCGTTGCGTCAGGATTAGATCGGGGTTTAACTGCTCGAGCAAAGAAAGATTGAGTTCATATAAGGTCCCTTCCGCTTCGAGAGCGCTAGCCACAGCCGAGTCGATTTCCCGGCTCGAAATCCCGTTGAGAATATTGGATCGAGTGACCTTGGGGAGGGTCGACGTCTCGGCAGGATAATCACATTCGTGGGTTACACCGACCAGTGAGGCGCCTTTGCCCAGAGCGAACACAATTTCTGTGGCGCTGGGAAGCAAGGAACATATCCGCACGACACGCTCCCTTCAAGCTGGATCATAGCAGAATTTGCCCATGTTGAATCGCAGCGCAACAGGGAACTTTCTACTCTGCCTTGACAGGAGCGCAACGGCGAAAAGGGTGGTCATGGACGAGATCCAGGGGAAACGGCGGGCAGTTCCTGGTCCTTGTACTGGAGCCGGTAGAGTTTGAAGTAGATTCCCTTCTTCTGCAGCAGCTCCTGGTGGCTACCGACCTCGCGGACACGACCCTTGTGCATCACGACGATTTTGGAAGCGTTCTGGATGGTGGAGAGCCGGTGGGCGATGACCAGCGAAGTACGATTCCGCATGAGCCGGCGCAGGCCTTCGCGGATCAGGTATTCCGTCTCCGGATCAACGCTGGAAGTAGCCTCATCGAGTATCAGGATGCGAGGATTGTGAGCGAGGGCCCGGGCAAAGGAGAGCAGTTGCTTCTGACCGGTGGAAAGTGTGGCACCTCGCTCCTTCACGGGTTCGCCGAAGCCGCCGGGAAGGCTCTCGATAAAGTCCAGGATGTTGACCTGTCGTGCCGCGTCGCGGACCTGCTCGTCACCGATCCATTCCGACCCCAGGCGAATATTGCTCGAGATGTCTCCGGAAAATAGGAACGCGTCCTGCAGCACAATGCCGAAGTTGCTGCGGAGTTCGCAGAGGGGGAGATCGCGAATGTCCACGCCGTCGAGCAGCACCTGGCCCTCTTCGACATCGTAGAAGCGCAGCAGGAGACTGGTTAAGGTAGTCTTGCCGGCGCCGGTGTGACCGACGACCGCCACCGACTCGCCCGAGTCCATGGAAAGGGAGACGTGTTCAAGCACGCGATGGTCATCCTGATAGGCAAAGCTGACGTTGCGGAATTCGACCAGGGGGCGACTGGGGTGATTTTCGATTGTCGATTGCCGCTTGCCGATTTGCGGCCTAAATCGAAAATCGGCTATCGAAAATCGCCCACCAGCGCCCATGGGGTCTGTGATTGTCACCGGCGTGTCGAGCAGCTTGAAGATGCGCTCGGAGCTCGCCATGGCCGCCTGCAGGATGTTGTACTTGTCGCTCAGATCTTGGATGGGGCGGAAGAAGCGTTGCGCGTACTGAATGAAGGCAATCGCCGTGCCTACGGAGACCGCGCCGTGGAGCGCCATGCCGCCGCCCCAGTAGATGATGATGGCCACCGCCAGCACGCCCAGAAACTCCACCGCCGGGTAGAACAACCCGTAGGCGAGAATGGAATCCTTGTACGCCTCCATGTGACGGCGGTTGATCTTTTCGAATTCCTCCTGGCTGCGGGCTTCGTGATTGAAGAGCTGGAGTACCTCCATCCCCGTGATATGTTCCTGGAGGTAGGCGTTGATCCGCGCGATGGCGACGCGGATCTGCCGGTAGGACTCCCGCACCGCCTTGCGGAACGCCATGGTCACGAGCACAATTAACGGCAAGACAGAAAAGGTGCAGAGGGCCAGCTTCCAGTTCACCTTCAGCATTACCACCACGATGCTGAGCAGGGTGAACACATCCCCAAAAATCGCCACCACACCGGAGGCGAAGAGTTCGTTGAGCACGTCGACATCGGTGGTGACACGGGTGACCAGGCGGCCGACCGGATTGTGGTCATAGAAGCTCATCTGCAGTCGCTGCAGGTGGCCGAAGATCTGCTTGCGCAGGTCGTACATCACCTTCTGCCCCACCAGTTGCATGGCAAACGATTGGGCAAACTCGAGGAAGAACGTCACCACGACTGCGGGCAGAAAGAGCGCCAAGGCAATCTGCATAACGCCCACCAAGGGGTTGGGGTTGAGAAAACGCATCAGGAAGGACGAGAGGCGCCGCCCCCCGGATGGGTCAAGGTAACGGTCCACCTCAACCTTCATCAGGTAGGGCGGAACAGCCTGGAGGATTCCGTAAAAGAAAATAGCCACGAGGGCTAGGAACACTACCACGCGGTACGGGCGCAGGTAGCCGATCAAGCGCCGCATCAGTCGCCCGTCGTAAGCTTTGCCGAGGACTTCTTCTTCGTGGAAACTTTCCGACATTAAACCAGTTCCTTGTTCGCTGTCCTGGGTGCCTGGTCCGTCTGCCTGCCTACTGTCGCCTTTGAAAAGTAATCCCAGCCCGAGACCAACTTCCAAACCTCGTCTGCCAACTTCTCAGACAACCGATACACCTGCAGGTTCTCAAAACTCGTTCCCGCCATTTCCACGCCCCACCCTCGGTCCTAGCGCCCGCCCTGAGAGCCGTAAGGGACAAAGGACCAAGGACAAATGACCAAGGACGTCCTCAGGCTTCGCGTTCCAACTCCTCCTCGATCAACTGCCGGTTATACAGCTCCGTGTAATACCCATTGAGGGCCAGCAATGCTTGGTGCGTTCCTTGCTCCACGATTTCACCGTCGTGCAGCACTACGATCTCGTCGGCGTTCTGGACGGTGGAGACGCGATGGGAGATCAGGAGCGTCGTGCGACCGGCCATGACGTGAGTGAGCTGGCTGAGAATCCGCTCTTCCGTGCCCGTGTCGACACTAGACAGGGCGTCATCGAGGATCAGGATCCTCGGGTTGCGGATAACGGCGCGCGAAATGGCAGTGCGCTGCTTCTGCCCGCCGGAAAGAGTGAGCCCGCGCTCGCCCACCATGGTCTCAAACCCCTTAGGGAAGCCACGAATCTCAGGCAGGATGTTGGAGATGTCGGCGGCGCGTTCCAGCTCCCGCCCGGAGGCGCCTGGTGTTCCGAACTTGATGTTTTCGCTGATCGTCTCGCTGAACAGGAAGGTCTCTTGCGGAACAAAAGCGATATGACGGCGCAGCGTCTCCAGAGGAATCTGCCGGATGGGGACGCCATCCAGCAGCACCGTATCAGGAGGTGCATCGTAAATCCGCGGGATCAGGCCAACCAGCGTGGATTTGCCCGAGCCAGTGGCACCCACGATGGCTAACGTGCGGCCGGCCGGAATCCTCAGATTGATGTTCTTCAGTACGGTAC
>DATJKY010000334.1:0-8894 GCA_035490955.1 Terriglobia bacterium
CGCAACTCTTCCGCCGCCTCCGCGCCGAAGTGGTCCCACACGTCATCGCCCGAGACCGCGAGGACCTGGTCCATGACCTTGTAGAGATGACCCGCCGCCGCCATCAGAAGTACGGCGACACAATCTTCCAGCTCGAACCCAACCTGAAGGAGAGTCCGGGCGGCCTACGCGACTATCAGGTAGCGCGCTGGCTGGCGCTGATCGCTGAGCTCGACGAACACGGGCGCTGGGCTGCGCCCGAAGACCGGTGGCCGCTGGCTCTGCGAGACCCAAACTTGCGAGCCTTGGAATTTCTTAGCGCTGTCCGCTGCTTCCTTCACCACCAGCGCGGCCGTGACGACAATCTGTTGACGTATGAGCTTCAGGAGCAGGCAGCGTTACACTGCATCGGGCGTGCTGGCCGAGTGGCCTCCCCCGCCCTCGCGCCGCCCCCAGAGGCGGTCAACCGCCATCAGGCTGCGGCGGAGTGGATGCGCAATTACTTCCGGCACGTGCGCTCTGTCGACCGGCTGCTGAGCCATTCGATCGGCACGTTTCTGCCCTCGCGCCGCTCGCTCTACGCTGTGTTTCAGGACTGGAGATCGCGCCTCTCCAATGTCGATTTTTCGGTCGTGCGAGGCAGGGTTTTCCCCCGCCAGCCGGACGCGACACTGGAAGACCCGGCGCTGGTTCTCAGCCTTTTCGAAATGGTAGCCCGTCATAACCTGGAGCTCAGCCAGGAAGCGGAGCAGTGGATTGAAAGGCAACTCTCGGCTGCCGCCGCCTGGGGGCGTTCTCAGCCTGAGGCCTTGTGGAGTCGATTCCGTCTCATACTGCGTCTGCCGCACGCCGCGGCTGCCTTGCGAGCCATGCACCGGTTGGGTTTGCTGGTGGCGCTCTTTCCGGAATTTGGCGCTATCGACGCGCTGGTAGTCCGTGACTTCTATCACCGCTATACCGTGGATGAACACTCCATAATGGCTATTCAGCACCTCCACGACCTGCGCCGCCAGTCCGTGGAGTCCAAGTTTACGCCGCCATCCGATGCAAGCGAAGGAGGGGATCGTCGCTTCGCCGAACTCCTGCAGGAAATCGATGTGCCCGAGTTGCTCTTTCTTGCCCTCCTCTTTCACGACGTCGGCAAGAGCACGCTTCACCCTGACCACATCCAGGGCAGTTTGGAGGCCGCTGAAAGCATCTGCAAGCGTCTGGCGCTCGAGCCGGAAGCCTGCGAGATGATTCGCTTTCTCATCGCCCATCACCTGGAAATGTCACTTACAGTGCAGCGCCGTGACATATTCGACCCTGAGACGATCCGCGCCTTGGCGAAAAAAATCGGCACCCCCGAGCGTTTGAAGGCGCTTGGCCTTTTCACTTACGCGGACATTCAGGCGGTGAACCCTGAGGCCCTGACGCCCTGGAAGGTCCAAATGTTGTGGCAGCTCTATACGGCGGCGGCCAACTTCCTTGCGCGCAGCGTGGATGAGGAGCGACTCCACGCTGCCGAAGGCCGGACCTCAAAGGCCGAGCGCGCCGCCCAGGCCGTGCTTGAAGCAGGCTCGACCGCCCAGGACCTCCAAGCCTTTCTGGAAGGCTTCCCCAGGCGCTACTTGGACACGCGGACGCCAGAAGAAATCGCTACCCACTTTCAGATGGAACGCCGGCTTGCGGAAGCCCCCGTCCAGATCAGCCTGCGTCCTCGGGGGCACTTCTACGAGCTCACTATAGTTACGGGCGACCGACCGTTTCTCTTTGCTTTGATTACCGGAGTGCTGGCGGCATGGGACATGAACATTCTGAAAGCGGACGCCTTCGCCAACCAGGCAGGAGTCGTCCTCGACGCGTTTCGCTTCCTAGACCTGCACCGCACCCTCGAACTTAATCCCTCCGAGGTCGCGCGCTTCGAAAAGAGCTTCATCGAAGTCCTGAGCGGCGAGACGAGCCTGGAGGCGCTGATGAAGGGCCGCGTCAGGCCCGAGCCACCCCGACAAACCAAGGTCGAGATTCGCACGCAAGTGCGCTTTGATGACGCTAGTTCTTCCCACAGCACGGTGCTCGAACTCATTACGTGGGATCGCCCCGGATTGCTTTACCAAGTCAGTTCTAGGCTTGCTGAGCAGGGATGCAATATCGAGGCGGCGCTGATCGACACGGAAGGGGAAAAGGTGATCGATGTGTTCTACCTGACTTCGGAAGGCGCCAAGCTCACGGTCCTCGAGCAGGAGACCATTCGCGGCGTGCTGCTAGCGCAGATTTAGTTTCACCGCGCGGTAGCGGCAGAGTTTGTCCTCAAAACTTTGCGGCTTTTTGCCCCTCGAACTTGTGAGTACTCGCCTCTTAAGCCATACCACTCAGCTTAGATCCGGGTTCGCTAACAGGAGGATGCGGTCGAAATGAGCAAATGTTCACTCCGCTCCTTACCTGTCCACCGTCCCGCCGCAATCATGAATGCTCGGAATGTTCGCGCTAAGAACCGCAGAGTTTAGAAGGCGAAACTCTGCGCTACCGTCTCTGGATGTCCAAGTTGTCGTCTGCATCGCTTAAAGACTAAAATCGGACAGGAGGCAATCCGCGCATCCGTGCGGGGCGGTTTGCTGCAGGGTGCAGAAAGGCGTCAACGTGTTTCAAGCTTGCAACTCCCCTTCGGTCCTACAGTCTCATAAGCCGGCTCATCTAGGGCCGGGCGCGCGCTCCCTCAAACTGGTAACCAGGCGACACAGCCTGAGGTGGCTTGGCAGTCTCGTTGTTCTTCTTGTCGTCAAGGGTGGAATCCCAGGCAGCCAAAACTGCCGCCTTGCTCCTGCAGCGTTGCCGGTCATGGCTGCCGATTTGCCCGGTTCCCCGCAGGAGCCGTCGCGGCATCCTCAGCCCCCGCAAGGTCCTGGGCCCTCGGAAGCGGCGCCGCCACTCAGCCAGAAGCAGAAGAAGGACCTGCTGAAGGACAATTTCGAGAAGATGAAGCGTGACGCGGATGAACTGGCAGACCTCGCCAAGTCACTTCAAGAAGACCTCAACAAATCGAATCAAAACGTCTTCTCCCTTGGCGTGGTCGACAAAGCAGACAAGATCGAAAAGCTAGCCAAGAGAATTAAGGGGACAGCGCGTGGGTACTAATCAACATGTTAGAGCCGGGTAGCGCAGAGTTTAGTCTGTTAAACTCTGCGGCTTTTTGCCGCTTGAACTTGTGACTGCTGGCCTCTTCAGCCATACTACTCAGCTTCAGATCCGGGTTCGCTCACGGGAGGATCCGGTCGATGACTAACTCCCTCCGCTCCTTACCTGTTCCAGCGTCCCGTCGCAATCATGGATGCTCGGCCACTCCCGCTACTCGGGCTTGTTCACCAGGCCCGCTTCATCGTGAGCGTTTGCGTGAAGAACCGCAGAGTTTAGAAGACAAAACTCTGCGCTGCCACTTAGCACGCTGAGCACACGTCGCTCCTCTTACTGTGGCCGCACCACGGCGCGATCGGCAGCAGCGCGGGCGGGCTCCTCAGCCCCGGTAGCGGTTCGAATCCGCATCCCGTAGAACGACCGGTAGACGAAGCAGATGGACACAGCGAAGAAGGCCGCAGCCAGCAGGTGCGCCAACCCGCTGCCACTGGTCACGGTCAAACTCACTGCGAGTTCGACTGCCAGCAATCCGAAAAGAGTGGTGAACTTGATGATCGGGTTCAAAGCCACGGCAGCAGTATCTTTGAAAGGGTCACCGACCGTGTCGCCGATGACAGTGGCGGCGTGTAGTTCAGTGCCCTTCTGTTTCAGCTCGACCTCGACAATCTTCTTGGCGTTGTCCCAGGCTGCGCCCGCGTCCGCCATGAAAATGGCCTGATAAAGGCCGAAGGTGGCAATCGATATCAGGTAGCCGATGAAAAAGAAGGGCTCAACAAAAGCAAAGGCCAGGGTGGCGAAGAAAACGGCGATGAAGATGTTTAACATGCCCCTCTGCGCGTACTGCGTGCAGATTTCCACTACCTTCTTGCTGTCGCTGACCGACGCCTTCTCCACCCCCTCCAAGTGGATATTCGCCTTGATGAATTCCACCGCGCGATACGCGCCGGTGCTCACCGCCTGGGTGGAAGCGCCAGTGAACCAGTAGATCACGGCTCCGCCTGTAATCAAGCCCAAAACAAAGGGCGCGTGCAGCAGAGACAACTTGTCCTTGTTCTCTGCCAGGCCGTGGGTCAGTGCCATGATGATGGAAAAGATCATCGTCGTCGCACCCACCACGGCGGTGCCAATGAGCACTGGCTTGGCCGTAGCTTTGAACGTGTTGCCTGCGCCGTCATTGGCCTCCAGCAGGTCTTTGGCGATGTCGAATCGCACGTCCACATTGAAGTCCTTCTTGATCTCCTGCTCGACATTGGGAACCTGCTCGATCAAGGAAAGCTCATAGATCGATTGGGCGTTGTCGGTCACCGGGCCGTAGGAGTCGACGGCGATGGTGACGGGGCCCATGCCCAAGAAACCGAAGGCCACGAGGCCAAAGGCAAACACCGACGACGCGACCATAAGGTTTTCCAAGCCCAGTGCGCTCATGGCAGAGCCGATGGACATCAGCAACACCATCGCCAGGCCGAGGTAGTAGCCGGAGTAGTTGCCGGCCACAAAGCCGGAGAGGATGCCCAGCGACGCGCCACCTTCCTGCGCCGAGGTCATTACTTCCCTGACGTGCCGGGACTCGGTGGAGGTGAACACCTTCACCAGCTCCGGGATGAGGGCACCGGCCAGCGTTCCGCAGGAGATAATTGTCCCGAGCTTCCACCACAGCGTGGTGTCGCCGCCCAAGCTGGGAATGATGAGCGAAGACATTAGGTACGTCAGGCCGATGGAGACCGCTGAGGTAATCCAGACCAGCGAGGTGAGTGGCGCCTCGAAGTTCATCCTGTCCACGTTGCCGTATCGGGCCTTAGCAATGGCGCCGTTGAGGAAGTAGGCCGCCGCACTGGCGATCAGCATCACGATGCGCATCACGAAGATCCACACCAGCAACTGCACCTGGACCGTGGGGTCTTTCACGGCCAGCAGGATGAAGGTGATGAGCGCGACACCCGTCACGCCGTAGGTCTCAAAGCCATCGGCGGTCGGGCCCACGGAATCGCCCGCGTTGTCTCCCGTGCAGTCCGCGATCACGCCCGGGTTGCGCGCGTCGTCTTCCTTGATTTTGAAAACGATTTTCATCAGGTCGGAGCCAATGTCGGCAATCTTGGTGAAGATGCCGCCGGCGATGCGCAACGCCGCCGCGCCCAGCGATTCGCCGATAGCGAAGCCGATGAAGCACGGCCCGGCATAGTCTCCCGGAACAAAGAGCAGGATAACGAGCATCATCAGCAGCTCAACGCTGATCAACATCATGCCGATGCTCATGCCGGCCGAGAGAGGGATCTGGTAGATGGGGTAGGGCTTGCCGGAAAGGCTGGCAAAAGCGGTACGGGAGTTGGCGAAAGTGTTCACCCGGATGCCGAACCAGGCGACTCCGTAGCTCCCGCAAATACCCACGATGCTGAACATCAGGATGATCGGGAGTGTGGTGGCGACAGGCTTGTTCGGAACCGGTGCCAATACGCCGAAGTACAGCACGATGATTGCAGCAATAAAAACCCAAAGCAGCGCCAGGAACTTCCCTTGCGTAATGAGGTACGTCTTGCAGGTTTCCCAGATCAACTGGGAGACGTCCTTCATCGCCCGGTGGACGGGCAGGTTCTTCAGATGGCTGTAAATAACCAAGCCAAAGAGGAGCCCTAACACGCAGAAGAGAATTCCGACCATCAGCAACTTGTGACCATCAACGCCGAGGAACTGGACCCGCGAGAGGTCAGGAATCTTCAAGCTGGCTTCGCCGGTCGCTTCAGGGGGATGTGCGAAGGCTTGAGTCGCTCCCAGCAAGGTCAAGGCAATAAGGATCTGCGCGATTCGGCAGCGATAGGGGCCCGAATCCTTCTTCTGTAAGCGGCGGGTAAGAAGCGCAAACGTTACGAACGACAGCACACCTATTCCCGAAATGATAAGCAGGGAATTCATGTATCCTCCGATCAAGTCTCGCTGTGCGTGCCCCCGAGGTAGGCTCAGCCCGGTGCGCGGGCGCAAACCTCGGGAAGACTTCGCCTTAGAGATGACGAGCGATATTACGTCACCTATTTTATAACACAGAGAAAAATGGGAAGCCAAGCCAACTTGCCGTTGATGGCGATGGGCAAGGGTGCCTAACAGTTCTGAGAGAGAGGCGCGGGCGAAGCCTCGGCGCCTCTGCCGCTTGACTGGCGGGAATTATAGCCAGGTGGGTATTCATTTTGACTGGGATGAAGCCAAGCGCGGGTGGAACATTAGCAAGCATGGGATCGAATTCTATAAATTCGCATTAGAGCGAACGGTTCACTGGACCTGGGAGAAGGCCGAAAGCGCACAAATTCCGCGATTGAAGGCGGCTGCGAAGACCGGATGGCCAGCTCCTTGTTTTGGGGCCGACTAGGGTCGCCCATTGTGGCCGTCACTCTGGGAGCGAATGAAGCGGTCGACAGTAGTGGCTAATAGGTCCACCTTGACGGCCAAGCGGTCAACCGTCGAGGTCAGCGCGTCGTGTTTATCCGCGAGTTTGGCCACGGTGTCGGTTAGCCTGGCTTGGTTGGATACGGTCTGGCCGACGATGGTGTGGAGCTCAAGAAGGTCCGCTTCCATCCTCAGCAGCGCATCTTGCATCTGTTCGGGCGTGAGCAACATACGTTCTTCCCGAATGTCATGGTAGTGTGAGTGCTGACGGGCGTCAACGCAGCGTCTGTAAGGGATGCGAGGGAGGCCAGTTCCGATGGACACAGAATTAGCTCCGTTGATCGAGAAGGCAGCGGCGGCGCTGAAGGCCGCTGGGGCACGGGAGGTTTATGTCTTCGGCTCGGCAAGCAAAGGCAAGCTGCGTCCCGAGTCGGACGTGGATATGGTAGTTTCAGGATTGCCGCCCGAAGTCTTCTTCGGCGCCATAGGGAAGGCGAGTCGCGCCCTGGGCCGTCCGGTGGATTTTGATCGATCTCGACGTCGAAAACCCATTTACCCGCTACCTCAAAGTGGAAGGGGAGCTGCAGCGTGTGGGATAGGCTGCGAAGGCAAGTGGCGGTAGGACGGCAGCAACTTCACCGCTTGCTGAAGGCCTACCGGTCGGTTCTCGAAAAGGGCGCATCGACCCCGCTTAATTAAAAAGGCTTGACCATCACCAGAATCACGATGATGAGGAAAAGAGCGGAGATCACTCCGTGCAGAATTCTAAACTGTCCGGGTCTGGCCCTGGACTGATCACCACGCAACTCCCGGGCACGCATGTGCAGGAACACGTTCATTCCGATCAGGATGACCACCAGCGACAATTTGGCGTGTAACCAACTCTGGTGCAGGTAGGCCGGCTGCATGACGATCAAGACGGTTCCGGCGCCGATAGTGATTAAGGCTCCCGGGTGCGCCATGCCGTTGAGCAGCTTTCTCTCCAGTCTTTTCAAAGCACTGCCGGCCTCCGTCGACCGTTCTCCCGCATGGGCCGCCATCACCTGCGTCACTACCAGCAGCCCCGCCATCCAGAACACAAAGCCGACAACGTGAACTACCAGCGCCCAGGCGACAGAACTATTCATGATTGTCCTAGTCTAGTGGTGCGCCTGTGTGCCTGCAAGAGAAAGGAGCCGAAGAATGTAGAAATTGCAGGGCACGCCTTCGGGCCGTGCCGAACGCAGCGGTTTATCATCCAAGGCCTTTAGAGCCTGTGTGAAAGCCCCGAGTTTGGCTCTCGTAGAGGCCGTCCCGCATGCGGGACGGGCATCTTGTCGAAAAGAGTGTGCCGGCCTGAAGGCCGCCGCTACGAAGAGTACCCAGGCGACGGGTTTTCACACAGACGCTTTAGGCCCTGATTGTTAGGCCGACAGCGGCTAAAGCCGACGGGAAGGAAGGCCGCTCCCGGCACGACTGAAGTCGTGCCCTGATACGGTATACCCGCCAGTTTACAGTCACTCTAAAAGCCGCCTCGAAATCAAACCGACAACAGGTAACCTGAGCCGCGCCCTCCGGAAGGCAAGCTTTGGATCGCTTTGGGACGGCCGGCAGAGCACCTCATTTGCTGGACCGTGGTACTCTGGCGCATCAACGTGTTGGAAGCTGAATTCGCTCAGGCAAGGGAGGCTCCATGAGACCCGAAGTATGGAGAACGGTTCTGCTTGTGATTTGTTTCTTTGCTGCTGTCGCCCGCGCGCAGAACCCGGACCTGACTGGAAGGTGGCAGGTTTCAATCACGCACTATGGCCAGAATGATTACGGGCGTGTCACGCTGAAGGCGGACGGCGCCCGTTGGACCGGAGAGATGTTTGGCGACGCGTTTACCGTGACGCTGGATGGCTCCGCGATCGAAGTGCGTTGCCAGGAAAGGGACCAGAAGGGGAAGCACTGCGGCGTCCTGAAAGGGCGGCTGAGCGAGGGAGTGATGAGCGCGTCCGGGAACCTTTACGACCAGGAATCGACGTGGACGGCTCGGCGTGCACCCACAATCGAACGCAGTTCGGCCCGCCATGATTTTGTGCCCAAGGTCTACCACAATCAGTTCTCGGGCCAAATCGAGCCGGCGCTGAGAATCCGACCGGCGAAACCGTCCATGCGACGACCGTGGACGCTGGAGGTGTGGATGCGAACGGAGCGCACGTCGCCGCGGGCGGGAATCCTCTGACCGGGCCGTTTTACGTTGAGGGCGCTTGGCCTGGCGACACCCTGGTGGTCAGGTTGAACCGCGTGCGCCTCAACCGAGACACAGCAGGTTGAGTTCACTGTCGACATCTCTGAAGGTCCCGGGTTGGACCAGCCATGGGCCGAAAGCAACGATTATGTGATGGTGATGGGCATCGGAAATTCGATGGAGGACGCGCTGCGCAGCGCTACAACGGGCATGTCGAAGT
>DATJKY010000335.1:0-11600 GCA_035490955.1 Terriglobia bacterium
CAATTCGTTGGCCGGGCACGAACTCTGTGACGCGGTCCACCAGAAGGAAGGGGTAGCGGTGCGGGATGAGGCGCTGGATGATTGAGTGATTGAGTGATTGAGTGATGGGGTGATTCAAAGATTGGCTCATCGGGTGATTGAGTCCTTGGATGATTAAGTTAACGGAATGATCGTAACTTCAATCATTCGATCACGCAATCACTCAATCACTCAATCACCCAATGGTTTTATTCTTCCTGCTTCTGCGCAAGCTCCAATTCGGTGGCGCCACCTGCCCCGGTGTCCACGTAGCCGGGCGCCAGGAAGATGTAGCTTTCCTTGCGCAGAGTCACCAGGTATTGTCGCAAGGCAGGCTGCATTTTTTCGTTGTACAAGGCTTCGTCCACTCGCTGCTCGGCGTCTTCGAACTTGGGCACACCCGGGCTGAAACGTTCCAGCACCTTGATGATGATGTAACCGTCCTTTGTCTTGATCAAGTCCGTGGTTTCGCCGACGTCCAACTTTTTCACGGCCTGGTCAATGGCCGGAGCCAGCGTACCATCTTTGAAGAAGCCGATGTCCCCTCCCTCCTTCGCAGTGTCGGCATCCGAGTATTTCTTAGTCATCTCAGCCCAGCGCTGGCCGGCCTTGACTTCTGCCAGCGCCTCCTTGGCCCGTTGTTCGAGTTCCTCCGGCTTGTGCTTATCACTGGAAATCAGGATCTCGGCCAGATGCACCCCTCCCGGCGAGGCGAACTGCTGTTGGTGGGTCTGGAAGTACTTTCGCGCTTCGTCTCGCGTAACGGTAACACGAACCTCCCTGCCGATCACTTCGCGCATCAGCAACTTGCGACGGATGTTATCCTGGAAATCTTCCCAGACCAGCCCTTGGGCTTCGACCTCCTTTTCCAGATCCTGGATGGTAGCAAGTTTCAAGTTCTGGCGAATTTCATCCAGCCGTTTGACGACGTCCGTGTCCACGTTGATGTCGAGGTCTTTGGCCTTCTCCACCATCAGAGACTGGTCGATGAGGTCGCGCAACAAGTTCTCGGACTGCTGACGGACCTGGGCGTCCAGTTCAGCTCCAGAGTAATGCTGAGCAAGTTCGGCGCGGATCTGCTGCTTCTCCCGTTCGAACTGCCGCTGCGTAACTATTTCATTGTTGACGCGAGCGATGATACGATCGACGATTTTAGCGGCACTGAGACTTAACGCCAGTGCGGCAAGCTGGACGATCGTAAGAGCGGCGACGAATACTGGTTTTTTGATCATTTCTCACGTATCTTGTCGAGCTCACGGTGTTGAAAGTAGAAGCCGACGATGTAGCCGAGCATGACCACGGCAACCGCCAGCCACAATTGTTGAGCACCATGTTTCACCACCGTCGGTTCAATCTCCGGCGCCTAGGTGCCAACTACCGGTCCCCAGGGCTGCCGACAGGTCGGGCCGCGCTGCCCGCGCTCCTAAGAATATCCCCCAATACCAATGGTATGCTACGCCTGCAGTTCCTGCAAGGCGTTTTGAATCGGCTCGAAAAGGTCCCCATCCTTGGCCGCCAGCCGAAAGCGCAGGATGCCGTCCGGCCGCAGGCTGGATTCTCGGCGCCGCCGAACAAAGCGAGTCAGTCTTTCAGGGTCTACGGACGCCTGGGGATGGAAGCGAACCCAAAGCTCATCCGCCTTCCGCTCCACCGACTGAATGAGCAGCCTTTCTGCGGCCGATTTCAGCAGCGCGTAATTCAGAAGGTTCAGTACCGGCGACGGAATGGGTCCATAGCGGTCGATCATTTCCGCTTCCATGTCCGCTCGTTCCTGGGCTGTGGCGATGCTCGATATGCGTTTGTACATCCTCAGCCGCTGGCTTTCGTCGGCAATGAAGCTCTCGGGAATCTTGATGTCCAGGCCCAGGTTGAGAGTGGTCCGTACCTCGGGCTGTGATGGCGTTCCCTTGAGCTCCTGAACCGTCTGCTCCAGCATCTTCAGATAGAGGTCGAGGCCGATTGAATTCATATGGCCGGACTGTTCGGCCCCCAGGAGGTTGCCAGTACCGCGCAATTCCAGATCGAGGGCGGCAAGGCGGAAGCCGGCTCCCAGGTCAGAGAACTCCTTCAGGGCGGCGAGACGGCGCTTAGCGATGGGCGTCAGGGTCTCTTCGTCAGGTATCAGGAAATAGGCATAGGCACGGCGGTCGGCCCGCCCAACTCGTCCCCGCAATTGATAGAGGTCAGCCAGACCGAAGCGGTCGGCGCGGTTCACGATCAGGGTGTTGGCGCGTGGGATATCCAGGCCGTTCTCGATGATCGAGGTGGCGACGAGCACATCGTACTCGCCGCGTACCAGCTTCATCATCACCTTTTCCAATTCACGCTCGCCCATCTGACCGTGGCTGACTCCGATCCGCGCCTCAGGAACCAGGCGCTGGATGATGGCAGCGATACTAAAGATGGATTCCACCCGGTTGTGGACGAAGAATATCTGCCCCTGTCTTTCCATTTCCTGAAGGATGGCGGCCTGGACCAGAGCGTCACTGAAAGGAGCCACAATCGTCTGAATCGCCAGCCGACCGCGCGGCGGTGTCTCGATAACAGATAGATCACGCAGGCCACCCAATGCCATATGCAGCGTGCGGGGGATGGGCGTGGCCGACATGGTAAGAACATCGACGCTGGCCCTCAACTTTCTCAGCCTCTCCTTCGCCGCCACGCCGAAACGCTGCTCCTCATCCACCACCAGCAACCCCAAATCGTGGAAGCCCACGTCCTTGGACAGCAGGCGGTGCGTACCCACCACGATGTCGACTCGGCCGGCCTGGACGTCGTTGATGGTCTTTTTCTGTTCGGTGGCGGAACGGAAACGGCTCAACATCTCTACACGTACCGGGAAGGCAGCCATACGCTGGCGAAAAGTATTAAAGTGCTGAAAGGCGAGGACGGTGGTGGGTGCCAGCACTGCCACCTGCCGGCCGTCCTGGATCACCTTGAAGGCGGCGCGCATGGCGAGCTCGGTCTTACCGTACCCTACGTCACCACAAAGCAGGCGGTCCATGGGTTCGGGGCTTTCCAGGTCGCGCTTGATCTCCGCCAAGGCAGTCAGTTGGTCCGGCGTTTCTTCGAACTCGAAAGCATCCTCCAACTCCTTCTGCCATGGGGTATCCTGACTGAAAGCCGTACCACCGCTCATCTTGCGTGTCGCGTAGAGGCGTAACAGCTCTTCGGCCATATCGCGCAAGGCTCTCTTCACGCGTGTTTTGGTGCGCGCCCAAGTGGCGCCGCCCATGCGATCGAGTACCGGCTTTGCCCCCTCCATGCCGCTGCCGGAGCGATACTTCTCTACCAGGTCGAGCCGCTCCAGGGGAACGTAGAGCTTGGCGTCGTCCTGGTAAGTGATAAGCATGAAGTCGCGGCGCCCGCCGTCTACCTCGAGCAGGCGCAGTCCCTGGTAGAGGCCTATGCCGTGGTCGATGTGAACCACGTAGTCGCCTACCTTGAGATCGCTGAGGTCGGAAATGAAGCTCGATGCCGCCGACTTCTCGCGGCGCCGGGGCACCGCCCAAGTAAACCCGCCAAACAGGTCAGTGTCGGTTAGTAGGACAAGCTTGAGCTCGGGGAAAGTCATACCCTCCCCGACGTCAGCGTGGACAATATAGATTGGAGCGGGTGCTGGCAGTCGGGAGTCTGGGATCGGACGTGGCTCCAAGGAATTGCCCAGGTCAGCGAAGATAACTTCATACTCCTGGAGGAGTTCACGCAGGCGCTCCACCTTTCCGGTGGTGGGCACAAAGAGTACCGTCGTTTCGCCGCGCCCGAGCCCCCCGCGGGCTTCCTCGATCCACGTTTTCACAGCGCCGTGAAACTTCGGGGCCGGCTGGCTGAGCAGGATGAATTCATCAATTGTCCTTTGTCCGTTGTCCTTGGTCACTTGTCCGCTGTCCGTTGTCAGTGGTTCCGTCTCGGTGCTTGCTTGTGTTTGGGCCGCAAGCTCCTGACTGCCGGTATTCAATGAGAGGCCACTAATCCCTGACTCCGAACTGCCGACCTCAAGCGATGGACTCGTCCCCACTGACAACGAACGAGTAGCAACGGCCAATTCCTTCAGCCCGATTTGCGCCGCGCCTTCCAACGACTGCCAGAACTCGGATTCGGTGAGGAAAATATCCGTAGGGTGTGGACGCGGCGGTTCCATGTCGCGGACTTCCTCGTAAGCGTTTGCCCAAGCCTCCTGGGTGCGCCTCAGGAGCTGCCGAAGTTCAAGAGGCTCGTCCCACACGAGAATTGGTGCCGCGTCTTCTCTTAGTTCGGCTTCGCCGCTCATTTCGTCAAAGGCTTGCGCCGGTCTGCTGGCGCCGGAGAAAAGTGAAAGCAGGCTGTTGCGATGAGTCTCCACCAGGGGCACGAAGAACTCCCAACCCGGGAAACAATTGGAGTACGCCGGGACCCAATCTGGCTCACAAGAAGGAACCGCTGGCCTCGCTTCGGTGGGCTCACCCTGTGCGCCGCCCGCCATGCGTGCCCGCCTCTGATTCCGCTCCGCGAGCGCTCGAACCAAGTCTGCAAAGAACCTCGGGGAGCGCGGCGTCTCCATCATCGGCAGGACCACCGCCGAGGACACAGTCTTGCGGGAGCGCTGGGTGGCAGGATCAAACTCCCGCAGCGACTCAATCTGATCGCCGAAGAATTCCAGCCGAAAGGGCCAATCGGCTTCTGGCGGATAAACGTCAACGATCCCCCCGCGTACCGAAAAAAGTCCCACCGTGTTGGCGGGCTCCCTTGGTTCATAGCCGATGCCTGTGAGGTGTTCGATGAGATCATCCAGGCTCAGCTCGTCGCTGACTTTGAGTTCCAGCGCCAGGGATCGGTAGCGTGACGCTTCGCGAAAGCGGCCGAGCGCCGCCGGCAGTGGCGCCACCAAAACTCGCACGTTGCCCCGGGCCACACGCCACAAGGTCACGGCGCGTTGTTCACAGATCTCGGGGTGGGGCGAGCGGCCTTCATAAGGCGAACAATCGAAGGCGGGCAGCACGCTCACCGTCATCGAGGCTTGAGGCCGAGCCGCCGTTCCACCCGTTGGCGTCCTCGGGCCTTCTAGAACATCGGCCTTCAGCAATCCCAGAAAGGCCGCCGCATTCTGTTGCAGGTAGTCCGCCGCGCCGTCGTCCTTGGTGAGGACCAACAGCGGCCGGCGAAGCTCGTGTGTGAGACCTGCGACGATGAGCGCTTTGGCCGAACGTGTCAGGCCGGAAAGTACGACCTGGCGAGCTCCGGCAGTCGCCGCGGCACAGGCCTTCAGGAAAGCGGGATGGGCGAATACAGGCTGGAGAATGGAGTCCAAGCTTATTATGATTGTAAGTTTCGCAGAACTTAGAGCTTAGAACTCAGAGCCATTCCTGCCCTTCGAATAATCTCTGAGGTTGAGAAGCCCGGAACAACTGGAATGGGCACGACGACACCTCCGGCTGCTTCCACCTCCTCACGGCCGACGATGTTCGTGGGCCCCCAGTCGGCACCCTTTACCAGCACTTGAGGCAACATCCGCGCAAGGAGGTCGCGGGGCGTAAGATCGTCGAAGATGGTGACGAGATCCACACAGCGCAACGCCGCCATCAGTTCCGCACGCTCGCTCTCGGGCAGGATAGGTCGGCTGGGTCCCTTTAGAGCCCGCACGCTGCGGTCGCTGTTGATCGCTACCACTAGCGCATCCCCAAGCCTCCGTGCCTCCGCCAGATAGCGGATATGACCGGGGTGCAACAGGTCGAAGCAGCCGTTGGTAAAAACCACACACTTCCCTGCCCCCTTCATTTCGGCAACCCGCTCGATCGACTGTTCTAGGGTCACTACCTTTGCGAGGCTCATAGTCTGAATTCTGCGAACACCAATCTTCAGTCGATCTTAGCACGCGCACCGCGGGCCGGCTTCCGATCTAGCTTGTTGCCCCTGCGTCTGAGGGCTTCCGGTGAGACCGCTGCTTCACGTCAAGGCGCTATCCGGCCCGAGCGCCGTCAGGCACGGGCGTTTCGGGTGTGGCGAGCACCGGTCGGACTCCATCCTCGTAGCCGATATCGAAGAGCATCCCTTCAGAAACAATGCCCCGTATCTTCCGTGGCTCCAAGTTGACTACGAATAGGGCCTGCTTCCCGTTGACTTCCTGCGGATCGGCGCGTTCCTGCCTTAGACCTGCCAGGATTGTGCGGGTGTGGTCGCCGAAGCTAACCCGGAGCTGAACCAGCTTGTCCGCCCCAGGGACACTCTCGACGGACGTGATCGTGCCCACTCGAATGTCTATCTGGTCCAGAACCTCGGTCGGGATTATCGGCTTTACGGGGGCAGGTCTCATCGCGAACCATTCTAACCGCGAGGGAAATCCGACTCAAGCGCCTTTAGCGCGGCCTGGGCAATAAATCCTCAACCAATTTTGTCACCCGACAACCAGCTCATATCGCTTGTAACACAAGCTTCACACTGGCTTCATCGCAGCTTAACGTCTTCCCAAGAGAATGCAATTGCAGATTTGGCGTCTGACTTACCCACGGCCACGGCTCCTACCAGCAACTTGAATACGAGCGCCGGGGAAGTGTGTATGAGATTCGGAGGCGGGCTCTCGCAGGGTGCGCCGTCCATTCGAGAGCGGTCATGGTTCGAAGGCCAACTCCTTCCGCCTAAGGCGTGAACAATTCAAGGGAATTTAATGTTAAGCTAATCCGGCCGTAACAAATCGCAGCGAACATAAGGAGGAAATTCAATATGAGGAAGCTTTTAGCCTATGACTTTCTAGGATTGTTGGCAGGCATTTCGGTTCTGTACGGCGCCCTCCTACCGACCAGTTGTTTCCTCTCCGCGGCGCCGGCGCCACCCCCAAACGCCCGAGTGTTAATAAATGGCGCCGGCGCCACCTTCCCCTACCCAATCTACTCAAAATGGTTTGATGAATATCATAAGGCTCATTCCGACGTCGAGATCAACTACCAGTCAATCGGCTCCGGCGGCGGCATCCGCCAGCTCCTGTCGGGCACGGTGGACTTTGGAGCGTCGGATATGCCGTTGACTGATGAGCAACTCGGTCAGTTCAAGTTTAAGGTCCTGCATTTCCCAACCGTACTGGGGGCGGTCGTTCCAACCTATCACATTGAGGGTGTTACTCAGGAGCTGAATATCACCCCCGAGGCTCTGGCTGGGATCTATCTGGGCAAGATCACGAAGTGGAATGATCCGGCGCTGACGGGCCCGAACCCGGGGGTAAAGCTACCGAGTGCCGACATTGTGGTCGTCCATCGCTCCGAAGGCAGCGGCACCACCTATGTCTGGACCGATTACCTTTCCAAGGTCAGTGAGGAGTGGAAGGACAAGGTGGGCAGAAACGCCTCGGTGAACTGGCCCGTGGGACTCGGTGGAAAAGGAAACGAAGGCGTGTCGGGCACGATCAAGATGACCCCCAATGCCATTGGGTACGTTGAGCTAATCTACGCCGTCCAGAACAAGCTATCCTACGGCCGAATGAAGAACTCAGCAGGGGCCTTTGTGAAGGCGGATCTGGCCAGTGTGACGGCGGCTGCCGCCGCAACGGCGAGCGCAATGCCGGATGACTTCCGGGTTTCCATTACCAACGCACCCGGCAAAGACGCATATCCGATTTCCAGCTTTACTTGGTTGCTGATTCCTCAAACCATCCCAGATGCTGCCAAGCGAGAAATCATCACGGGCATGCTGCACTGGATGCTGACGGACGGTCAGAACATGGTTGAGTCGCTGTATTATGCCCGCCTCGCCAAGCCGGTGGTGGAGAAAGAACTCAAGCTCATCCCGACGATTAAATAGCATGTCGAGTTCCGCCGTCATTGCGGATTCGGCCGCCCGCTCTGGGCCTCCGGGCCGGGGTGCCGCTTTTCTGCGTCGGCTCCGAAGCGGTGACCAGATCGCGCACGTTCTCGTTCTAATTTTTGCCGCCAGCATCTTCCTGGTCACGGTCTTACTGTTCTTCGAACTCTTCAAGGGCTCAGCGCTACCGCGTCACAAGTTCGGCTTTTTGTTTTTTGCGACCAGGGTTTGGGACCCGGTGGCCGAACAGTTCGGAGCCTTGCCTTTTATTTACGGGACCCTGGTCACCTCCGTCTTGGCTCTAGTGATTGCCGTGCCGCTGGGAGTGGGGGCGGCCATCTTTCTCTCCGAACTGGCGCCGCCTCGATTCTCAGATAACCTGACCTTCGTCATTGAGCTTCTCGCTGCCGTGCCCAGTGTGATTTACGGCCTGCTGGGGATTTTCGTTCTGGTGCCTCTCCTGCGCGCGTACGTAATGCCCTTTTTGCAGAAGACTCTGGGATTTCTGCCCATCTTCAAGGGGCCGATCTACGGCGTGAGTTTCTTCGCCGCCGGTGTCGTGCTGGCCATCATGGTGGTGCCCTACATTATCTCGGTGTCGCGCGAGGTTCTGCTCGCGGTTCCGGCCGACCAGCGTGAAGCGGCTTTGGGCCTGGGGGCAACACGCTGGGAAGCTACGTGGCAGGTCGTCGTTCCCTACGCGCGGATCGGAATTTTCGGTTCCATCTTTCTGTCGCTCGCCAGGGCCCTGGGCGAGACGATGGCGGTGACCATGGTGATCGGCAACGATCCCAAGATCAACGCCTCACTGTTTGCGCCCGGATACTCAATTGCGGCGGTCATCGCCAACGAATTCACCGAAGCCACGGGCGACCTGTACGTCCAGGCTTTGATCGAGTTGGGTTTGGTTCTCTTTCTTTTGACTATTGTGATTAACGGGCTGGCGCGGCTGCTGATCTTGGTTACCACACAGAAGGGAACAGCGCACGAATGACTCGCTACACTTGGCGGAAGGCGGTCAACGCTGTGATGCTCACGTCGACGGGTCTCTGCGCCTTGGTGGCAGTCTCCGTTCTTTTCTTCATTCTGGGTTATCTGCTGTGGTATGGCTGGCGGTCCTTGAGTTGGAGCTTCTTTACCCAGTTACCCAAGCCCGTGGGCGAGACCGGCGGAGGCATGGCCAACGCTATCGTCGGTAGTGGAAAACTGCTCGGACTTGCCGCAGTGATCGGCATTCCGGTGGGATTCATGGGCGGGATTTATCTGGCCGAGTTCGGAGGCTCAACCTTCCCGTTCCTGGTGCGCTATACGGCTGACCTCCTGAACGGTGTCCCCTCCATTGTGATGGGCATTTTTGCATTCACCGTCGTCGTACTGCCCATGGGACATTTCTCGGCCCTGGCCGGCAGCCTGGCGTTGGGCGTGATGCTGATGCCCATTGTTCTTCGAACGACGGAGGATTTCCTGCGCGCGGTTCCTGACTCCATGCGGGAGGGGGGCTTGGCTCTCGGAGCTGCTAAGTGGAGGGTGGTGGCCACCGTAGTGGTTCCGGCGGCCTTTCGTGGCATAGCCACCGGAATGCTTCTGGCCATGGCGAGGGTAGCCGGTGAGACCGCTCCTTTGCTTTTCACCAGCTTCGGCAACCGGTTTTGGAGCCGGGGTTTGTCAGAACCCACTGCCTCACTTCCGGTCATGATATATACTTACGCCATCGCCCCCTACGACGACTGGCACCGGCAAGCATGGGTGGCGGGCCTGGTGTTGTTATCGCTGGTGTTGGTTATCAACGTCGCGTCGCGAAAGATCCTGGCCCGTAGCCAGTAGGAGCGAGAAGTGAGATGGGCAATGTAATAAATTCGGCGGTGGCTTCCCGCCCGCCCAAGCGGACTGACGAGGAAAAGAACGTGCCTGACACCCTTCCCAAATCCAAGGCGGTGGCCGAGCCGAAGGTGACCGTTTCCAACCTGAATTTCTATTACGGACCGAAGCAGGCCTTGTACTCCGTCAATGTCACCATACCGCAGAATAAGGTCACAGCTTTGATTGGTCCTTCAGGGTGCGGCAAGTCGACTTTCCTGCGGACGTTGAACCGCATGCACGAGACGGTGCGCGGCGCGCGGTTGGAAGGCGAGATCCGGCTGGACGGCGAGGACATCCTCACTCTCGACTCCACCGCCCTGCGTCGCCGGATCGGAATGGTTTTTCAAAGACCCAATCCCTTTCCCAAGTCGATTTTTGAAAACGTCGCCTACGGGGCCCGAGTGAACGGCTGGAAGGGGAACCAGTCTCTGAGCGAACTGGTGGAGTCCAGCCTGAAACGAGCGGCGTGCTGGGATGAGTTGAAAGACAGCCTGCACAAGTCCGCCTACGCCCTCTCCGGCGGCCAGCAGCAGAGACTCTGCATTGCTCGTGCTCTGGCGGTGGATCCTGAAGTCCTGCTGCTGGACGAGCCCTGCTCGGCGCTGGATCCTATCTCGACTGCGAAGATCGAGGAGCTCTTGTTCGCTTTGAAGAGCAGTTGCACGATCGTCATTGTTACCCACAATATGCAGCAGGCCGCCCGGGTGTCGGACTGCACCGGCTTCTTTCTGCTGGGGAAGTTGCTCGAGTTTAATGATACCGTCAAAGTGTTCAAGACACCGGCAAAGAGGGAGACCGAAGACTACATCACTGGCCGATTTGGCTAGAAAGGCTCCGTCAAAAGTCATCCAAGCGCCCTGTCATTCCGAGGAGTATTACATGGGCCTTCGGCCCACCAATATGCATGAAAGTCGCGCCCAATGACCCCACTGAAAACAAACGAGCTGGGCGCAACTTTCGAGAGAGCGTAGCGACGAGGAATCTGCTTTTGCGAGAAGAACTTAAGAAGCAGATTCCTCGCTTCGCTCGGAATGACAGGCCCGGGGTGGACTTAGATGTCCATGGGTAGGGCCGAAGGCCCATGCAACACCCGGGATGACATCGCCGGGGCTTTTTCATCAGCCTGGCGACGAGATGGGAATGAATCCGTAGGCGGGTGCGGAGCTAAGTTGGGCATGGGTTCCCAACACTCCCCTACGACCTACCACCGACTTGACGATGCGACACTTCGAAGAAGAGTTGGACGAATTGAGAAGGCGGCTCCTGGAGATGAGCGGGCTGGTGGAATCTTCCATTTACCGTGCCGTGTCGGCACTCGTCAACAGGGACGAATCACAGATCACGCTGGTTTTGCAGAACGAGTCACGCATCAACCAGATGGAGATCGAGATCGATGATGCAGCCACCGGCTTGCTGGTGCTCGAGCAGCCGGTCGCGTCCGACCTGCGCTTTATTACCTCCGCCATCAAGATCAACAGCGACTTAGAACGTATGGGTGACGCCGCCGTCCGCATTGCCGAGCGCGCGGTTTCGCTGATGCACGAACCTGCCCTCCAGAATCTGGTCGATGTCGCCCACATGGCCGGTCTGGCCCAGGAGATGGTCCGCAAGTGCCTGGACGCTTTCGTGAAGAGGGACTCCGCGTTGGCGCGCAGCGTTCTCCTGTCCGATGACGCTGTCGACGACCAGCGCGATGCCAACTATGAGAAGCTCGTCGAGTACATGGAGCAACATCCCAACACCGTGCGCCCTTGCATGTCCCTCTTCGCTGTGGTCCGGGGCCTGGAGCGGATCGCTGACCACGCCACCAACATCGCAGAAGACGTCCTCTTTCTCGTCGAAGGCGTGGACGTGCGTCATCACGCCGAGGTTCGCAAGGAAGGGTGAGCACCGACTTTCCGTAACTTCTTCGTTACACGGCCTGCTGCCTCCATTCTCTCTTCTGTAATTGGCGG
>DATJKY010000336.1:0-5208 GCA_035490955.1 Terriglobia bacterium
ATCTCAACACGGATGGTGCGCAGCGACCAGCCCCGGAATTCAGCGTTCAGATAATCTGCTGTCCGGTCCAGTTCCTCTTGTGAGAACTCTTCATCCAGGCGGATCACTTTGTTTTCGACCAAGTCTGGCTTCGAAACGATGGCCGCCAGCACCCGTCTTTCCGGAAGTCTTACGAACTTGATGTGCTCAAGGAGCTTCTCCTCCAACGGCAGACCCAATACTAAGCCGACATTGTGTGAAACCTCCGACAAAATGTGCGAGATCTTTGCCAGGAGTTCCTCAGGGGAAGTCCCCTGCGTATTCAGTGATTCGTCGATGTACTTCTCTGTGGCCGCACCCAGGCTCTTCGACTCGGCAAGGTGGTCGACATAAAATCGATAGGCCTTATCGGTGGGGACGCGGCCTGCGGAGACATGCGGTTGGTGCAGGAGTCCCGCTGCCTCGAGCTCCACCATCAAATTGCGGATAGTCGCTGAACTCAGGTGTTCGGTCAGCCGATTCGCCACCGCTTTTGAGCCTACTGGAAGCCCGGTAGAGACGTACTGGCGCACAAGCGTCGCGAGCACCTCGCACTGCCTTCTGCCCAGTTCGCGGCCGCCTTTCATAAGTAGCCTAACTCAAAGGATATCAGACAATTACATTTACCATCAACAATTATAGCGGCCTCCATCTAGACTTGTCAAGAATACGCTATCGCATCGTATCGTATCGCAGCTCTTGGCAATAATGGGGCCTTCGCGTCCACCCCCAAAAGGGGTAAACTTAGAGTGGCTGCGGAATTAAGGAGGGTGGCGAAGAAGCAAAAAGCCACGAAGAAGGCGGTGGCTCGCCAGCGCGAACGAGCGCGCTCGTTTCCACCAGGTCAAGCAGATCGCGCGTTGTCGCCGCCGGAGACGCCCCAATGATCGTCCCGTACTTACCCGCGCTCATGCGGCCCTTGACGCCTTCCGGGCCTTCCCTGAACATGCGCGCCAGCGCCTTTTCCTGCCTTTCACTGATCTGGCCTTTCAGACGCCTAAAACGGCAGCTTAGGCCGAGATGACTGACGTCCTTCAAGCATGCCCTCCCAGTTGTTTTTGATCGGAGAGTCGGTATCGGGACTGAGCCTCAGTATGGCCGCCGTCTCCTAGACCCGCGCAACGACGCTTGGTCAACTTCAAAAACCCCTTGACATAGAGCACTCTATTTTATAGAGTTTCGTGAGAGCCCGACCTGAGATTGCTCCGGAGACTCTCAGGACAGGTTCACTCGAGATTGGAAGGAGGTCACTCATGAGAGCCGCATTCCCCTGTTCGCCTTCTCCGCGATTCATCTCTGCTAGGTGTCTTGCGGGAGCATTCATCTTTTCGCTGAGTCTTGCGGTTGCCGCCGAACAGCCCATTTCCAATGGTGCTGACATACAGCGCGAAGCCATGCATAGGCTCGCTTTTCTTGTCGGCCGCTGGTCAGGTCCAGTCACGATCATGCGGGGCCCTGGCGGACCGTTGCATCTCACGCAGTCCGAAGATGTACAGTACAAGCTCGACGGTCTGGTCCTCCTGATCGAGGGAAAGAGCACCAGCACAGACGGCAAAGCACAGTTCAGCGCCTTGGCCACGATCTCGTTCGACGACGCCACCCGGACCTATCGTATTCGTGCTTACAACGACGGTCACTACCTTGAGACGGAGCTCTCAGTGCTCGCCGATGGCTTTTCGTGGAGTTTTCCAGCCGGCCCGGCGCGCATCCTGAACAGCATGCACTTGACCCCTAAGGGCGAATGGCAAGAAGTCACCGAAGCCACCGTGGGCAGCGCTCCTCCGCAGCGTAGCGTCGAGATGCTGCTTCAACATCTGCCTTGAAGCAAAGTCCGCTGATGTGCGCCAAAGCAGAATCGGTGGAATGAACTTACAGAGTGTTCACAGCCTCCAAAGGAGAATTGCCATGCAGGACCAGACAACGACGCAGGATCTGAAGGATCGGTTGGCTTTGATTGAAACCATGATTGCCGAAGGGCGGCGGACCACCGAGAGTTGGGGCTGGACCTTCGTGCTTTGGGGACTGGCCTTTTATGTCGCCATCGCCTGGGCTACCTGGGGTCACAGCGCCTGGGCGTGGCCAGTCACCATGGCCGCAGCCGTGGTCGTCACCGTGATGCTGGTTTCCATCAAGGCAGGCCACGAGGCGGAGACGACCGTGGGCCGAGCGGTGGGCTCGGTGTGGCTTGCGCTGGGAATTTCGATGTTCGTGCTTTTCCTTTCCCTCGGCATCGCCGGTAGACTCACCGACCTGCACCTTTTCATTGCAGTGGCTTCGGGCATGCTCGGCATGGCCAACGCGACGTCGGCTCTTATTCTGCGCTGGAAGATGCAGTTTGGCTGCGCCGTCATATGGTGGGCGGCGGCGGTGGCTGCATGTTTTGGCACGGAAAACCGAGCTGGGGTCGTGTTTCTCACAGCGATCTTTATCTGCCAGATTGCCTTCGGAGTCTATGGAATGGTTCGGGAGGGCCGCGCGAAATCGCGCCGAGGCGCAGTGCATGCCTGATCTGCCGGAGCTCGATTCCGTTATCCACGGCAAGCTGCGCCTGGCGCTGCTCTCGCTGCTCGTGGGCGTGGAAGAGGCGGAGTTCACCTGGCTGCGCGAGAAAACCGGCTCGACGGACGGCAACCTGGGCGCGCAACTCGCCCGGCTGGAAGCAGCCGGGTATGTGCGGGTGAAGAAGAAGTTTGTGCAGCGGAAGCCAAAGACTCTCTACCGCATGACCGACGCTGGACGCCAGGCATTCACGGAGTACATTCAGGCGCTGAAGCAACTTCTCGGCACGGCCATCGGGACTTGATTAGATGGAAGGAGTTGACGGAATGCAGTGACGGCAAACGCTCGCCGCGCCGCGAACATCCGGGTGATTTCAAAACGGAAAGGCCAGTGCTGGCCCGTTTTTGGCTACCTAATCCAATTCCACAGCCGGTGCCCGGCGTACGCACCCCAGCCGCCAACAATGGCGCCGATCGCAAGGCCTCTACCGCCTCCGGCCAACGCACCGATTCCCATTGAAGTGCCGACGATGGCCGCCATGAAAGCAATCTCGCCCTTGGTAATGTGGTGGTGGTGATGCCTGCGAGTTTCGCGCGCATACGAACGCCGGCTCGCTCTGGAATGCCCGGAAGTAGCCTCCGGCGGATAGGGCTGAACCGCAGTTTGGGCCGGACCTGAAGTGGCGGGGGGTGGTGACGTGTCCTGCTGGGCGCCCGGTCCGGAAGTCCAGCCAGACCCTGGCATCAGCAAGAGCGACGCCGCTAACACCGCTATCAAGCATCTCTTCATGGGCTTTCACTCCTTTCAGCAGCAACCGAGGCACGCCGTTTTCAGTGCGTTTACGGCTGCGGTGGCCTCTGCGACAAAGTCGGCTGCGTTGTGGAGGAGCTTTCCGAGGCACTCAATCCATTGCCGCTGTGAGAGCTGGCAGGTGTGGAGGCTCCGCCCGCGCCGATTCCCAAAGCCGCAATTTGAGCTTCCGTATACTTCGGCGCGCTAACGTAACCTTGTACCTCGTCCTTGCTGATCTTGTTCACCACGATTTCGGAAGGTTGGTGGCTGTCCGAAGGATAGATCAGCAGCGGTTCGTACAGATTCACCTGCTTCTTGTTAAGCTGGCGGTCGTCCACCACCATAGCCATATCGTAATACCTGTGTTTGGTGTTGGTTTTACGGAGCGAGAGACTGAGCGGCCCGACCTGCTCGAACTGCTTGGACTTTACCAGGTCGAATTCGTAGTAGTTACGCTCGCCCTTCTTCTCCAACGCCACGAGTTCGTCGTGGGTTCGGGCAATGGATCCATTCAACTCATTGCGCGCTGAACTCAGGTTGCCCTCCAGCTCCTTGCGAGCTTCGTCGAGATTCCGCTGTGTACTTTCTATAGCCTTCTGCTGCTCGGCAAGCTGGTTCTCAATCTTCGTCCATTGGTGGCTCTCACCTGTGCGCCGACCGGCGGCCTTACGTACCGTAGCGCGATTTGCCTCTGCCGGTTCCGGTGGCGGCGAGGGAGAAGGCGGTTGGGACACGGGCGTGCTCATGGCGTTCAGCTTGGCCTCCAGGGTGTTAATCGCACTTTGCGTTTGGCTCAGGCTCGCGCTTAACTGCTTATTCTCAGCGGTCAACCGAGCTGAATCCGCGGCCCACTGGCCTGCCAGGCGTTGCTCGTGAACGGCGTACGAGAAAGTGAATAGCGTTGCGCACGCCAGAGTGAACACCGTTGCGCACGCGAGCATCACCGGGGGTGTTGTCAGCCACCGGCGCGAGGCCCTGGGCGGCGGCGTCGCCTCGTCTGGCTTTCGTTCATTGTCCAGGGTTCACCTTCTAAGCTAAACTAAGCTAACAGGCTGACGAAAAAGCCCCGACCATGTCATCCCGAGCGGAGCGAGGGATCTGCTTCTGTTCGTTTTCAACGGGAAACAGCTCATGCTTCGCCAGGCTCAGCATGACTGGTACCCTTTCTTAAGTCCGCTCCCAGCTGCTTCGCTGATCAAGCAAGGTGTCCAAGCGCACTCTGGACTATCTCTCAGAACCTTCGAACAAAGAAGGGCCATCGATTCGATGGCACCGTTTTCGCGTCCCTCAAAACGACAACGGGCGAACCATGGAGATCGCGTCCGGTTCAAAGCCGGCGTGAAGCAGCGCTAGTCGTTCTGTTCATAAGTATCGCAATAAAGGGCTGGCGCAGACCTTCAGGTCTGCGAAGGATATGACCAGCCAGCACGCAGACCTAAAGGTCTGCGCCAGCCCCGAGGACTTTCGTACAGGGCTAGTGTGTGCTGCTCGTTGTCGCTACTATCTCCGGGCCGTACTTGGGCGTGCTGATATAGCCGGACACCTTGTCCTGGTCCACCTTGTTCACCACCAGCTCGTTGAAACCCTTCTGCCCACCCACAGAGAAGAAGATCGGCTCGTCAATGGTGCGCCCGTTCTTCTGGATCTCCATGTCATCGGCCAGCAAGTTAAGGTTGAACTGGTGGCGCTTGGCGTTCGTCTTCTTCAGGAGCAATCCAACGCCGGCGACGGTCTGCTGCTGGTTGCGCGTCAGGCTGAACTCGTAGTAGTTGCGCTGACCCATCTTGCGCAGTGTCTCGATGTCGTCGTGGTTGCGTGCAATCAGTGTCCCGAGTTCGCTGCGCGCCATGCCGAGATCGGAGGTCAACGTACCCACGGTCTTCCTTGTGCTGTCGAGGT
>DATJKY010000337.1:0-6780 GCA_035490955.1 Terriglobia bacterium
ACGTATTTTTCGCATGTTTGGGCTGGTGGCTACTCGGCTGGATACTACGCCTATCTCTGGAGTGAAGTGATCGAGGATGATGCGTTTGCGTGGTTCAAGGAGCAGGGGGGGATGACGCGCAAGAACGGGCAGCGCTTCCGAGACATGATACTGGCGCACGCCGGTACGCAAGACTCTGCGGCGATGTACCGCGCTTTCCGTGGTCGTGACGCAGAGATTGAGCCGCTGCTCGAAGAGCGCGGCCTAAGAACTCAGGACAAAGCGAAGGAATAGAAGCAGGTCTTTGCGCCTTGGCGATTTTGCGTGAGGCCGTTCGTTTTTAACTGCGAGAGCACCTCGAAGGAGAAACAATGCAGAAGCGCAAACTTGGAAAAAGCAATTTGGGGGTCTCGGCCATGGGGCTGGGCTGCATGGGAATGAGCTTCGGTTACGGCCCGGCCAAGGACAAACAAGAGATGATCCCGGTCATCCGCGCAGCCGTGGAACGCGGCGTCACGTTCTTCGATACCGCTGAGGTGTACGGCCCGTTCATAAACGAAGAACTCGTGGGTGAAGCCCTCGCTCCCTTCCGCGAGCAGGTGGTGATCGCCACCAAGTTCGGGTTCAAACTTGATCCGAACACAGGTAAACAGGCGGGGCTGGATAGCCAGCCAGAGCATATCAAGGAGGTTGCGGAGGGCTCGCTCAAGCGCCTCAGGGTCGAGACCATCGATCTTTTCTATCAGCACCGTGTTGACCCGGACGTGCCGATCGAAGACGTGGCGGGAGCGGTGAAAGACCTCATTCAGCAAGGTAAGGTCAAGCATTTCGGCCTTTCGGAGGCAGCCGCGAAGACGATTCGTCGCGCGCACGCAGTCCAACCGGTCACCGCCGTTCAAAGCGAGTACTCGCTATGGACGAGAGGCCCTGAGAAGGAAGTGCTGCCTGCGCTCGAGGAACTTGGAATCGGCTTCGTCCCGTATAGCCCCCTGGGTAAGGGCTTCCTCACGGGAAAGATGGACCAAAATACCAAGCTCGACAGCTCCGATTTCCGCAACATTCTCCCTCGTTTCACGCCGGAGGCTATGAGAGCAAACCGAGGGCTTGTTGATCTGCTCGGCGCCATTGCAGAACGGAAGAAGGCAACACCTGCTCAGATCGCGCTCGCCTGGCTCCTTGCCCAGAAGCCGTGGATGGTTCCCATCCCAGGCACCACAAAGCTGGCGCGTTTGGAGGAGAACATCAGAGCAGCTGCAATCGAACTTACCCCGGACGATCTGCGTGAGATTGAGAGCGCCGCCTCAAAGATCACGGTGCAAGGGGCTCGATACCCGGAAGAGATCGAGCGCATGACCGGCCGCTGAGCGGCAATCAGGCGGATTCGGAGCCTGCGGGGCTCTGATGCTGAAGCCCGATGAAAGCCCCCTACCTGTCATTCCGACCCCGCAGGCGCGGGAGAGGAATCTGCTTCTTCTTTTCCCCGCAAAAGCAGATTCCTCGTCGCTCCGCTCCGTCGAAAGTCGCGCGCAGCTCGTTTGTTTTCAGTGGGGTCATTGGGCGCGACTTTCATGCATATTCGTGGGCCGAAGGCCCATGTAATACTCCTCGGAATGACAGGGGCGGGTTGATTTTCGACGGAGTGGAGGAAGGTGCTTTCGCGACTTGATGGCCACCATTATCCAGTTGATGCTTAACAATCCCCGTGGCCGAGACCATATATGACTGCCGCCGACGTAATCAGCCTCTATACGGAGCTCGAGAACCTGAAGATCACGGTTTGGGTTGATGGCGGGTGGGGTGTTGACGCCCTCCTTGGTGAGCAGACGCGCCCTCACCAAGACCTGGACATAGCCGTTCAGGAGGGGGACGTTCCGAGGCTGCGTCATCTACTACAGGAGCGAGGATACAGAGACATAAAGCTGGAGGAAGCCAGACCTTGGAATTTCGTTTTGGGTGATGAAAACGGTAGAGAAATCGACCTTCACGTCATCGTGCTTGATGATCACGGAAACGGCCTGTACGGACCGACCGAAAATGGCCAGATGTACCCGGCCGCTTCATTGACAGGAGCTGGTTCGATAAAAGGCCGAATTGTCAGATGCATATCGCCTGAATGGATGGTGAAATTTCACAGCGGCTACAAACTCAAAGAGAAGGACTTTTGGGACGTCTCCGCTTTGTGCAGAAAGTTCGGCATCGAGCTGCCGGAATCATTCGCTCAGTTCAAGACATAGAATCAGCGACTCCGGCGCTACTCTTCTCAAGCAACACCAGCATTCGGGCGCGGAGGAACTTGCAAAGAGGAGTAGGATGACCAAACAAAAAGATATCAAGTGAGGGAATACAAGATATGGAGATCAAAAGAATTGGATCGCAACCTTCCGTCAAGGGTCCGTCAGAGTGGTTCACTGGCACGGTCCGCATCGATCCACTATTTCAGGCACCCGATCCGGCATTCGTTCAAGGTGCCAGCGTAACTTTTGAGCCGGGCGCGCGGACTGCATGGCATACCCATCCACTCGGTCAGACTCTCATCGTCACGGCTGGCTGCGGCTGGGTCCAGCGCCAAGGCGGACCGGTCGAGGAGGTCCGGCCCGGTGATGTGGTCTGGTTCCAGCCCGGCGAGAAGCACTGGCATGGAGCCACACCGACCACGGCCATGATGCACATCGCCATTCAGGAAAAGCTCGACGGTAAGGTTGTCGACTGGATGGAACAGGTCAGCGACGAGCAATACCGGAAGTGAGATTGCCCCTGCCAGAAACATCTCATGCGCCGCTTCTTCGGGAGTGCGCCGACCAAGGACATCGCCAGACTGCGTCAAAAGACTCCGCTCTGGTCTGACCCCACTCGCACTGTGGATTGACAATGCAGGAGGCTAGGTGACGGAATGGCACCAACCGCTGGGTGGGAGAACTTCTACGTGATCGTCGGGTCGTCTGCCGGCGCCCTGATCGGATTGCAGTTCGTCGTCATAACCCTGATCGCCGATTTGCCGATCGCACCAGGTTTGGCGCAGGCCGCCGACGCGTTTGCGACGCCGACGATTGTTCATTTCGGAACCGTACTGCTGCTCTCAGCGGTCTTAAGTGCTCCATGGCATGGGATCGGCAGTGCTGCAGTTGTTTGGGGTCTGGTGGGCTTCGGTGGGGTAGTTTACACCGTCATCGTGGTTCGGCGTCTGCGAGTACAAACCGCATACAAGCCCGAGTTCGAGGACTGGCTGTTTCATAGTCTGCTACCCTTCACGGCGTACACCATGCTGGCTGTATCGGCGTTCGCGGCTCGCTCCCACGTGCGCGGGGCCTTGTATGGCGTTGGAGCGGCGGCGCTGCTGCTGCTCTTCATCGGCATTCATAACGCCTGGGATGCCGTCACGTACCACGTTTTTGTCAAGAAGACGGACAACACGGAAGCTCAGCGGCGTCGCTGAACAGGCCATCGACGCGCCGGAACAGCACTGTTCGCGAAGTGAATTGTGTCCGAGTGACGCGTTTCTCTTCCCCTGTCGGATTGTGGAAGGGTATCAATTCCGTCCAGAAACATTCCTCAGTCGTCTCCGACCGTTCCATTATGCGGAGCGCGTTCTGCGGTAGAGTGACTCGATGGGCGCGAGTTGCTTCTCCTCAAGTATTTTTTCTACCGCTACCTTCCCGCGACTCTTATATATTCGATAAGCGTGGGCGTAGCTTCTAGAACTTAGGACTTTGTAGAACTGCCCGTTTATGAACTCGATGGCACAGTTGTTCTCAATCGCAATTCCGAACCCTCCGGTTTTGCCAATCATGTCCCGGAAGTGTTTTCTCCTGGGGATACCTCGCGTCCTACTGTTATAATGTGGGCAATGGATGCCCTTGAGAAGCCCCAGTCCCCTTACATTTATGTACTTCCACTTTCGCGGGTTGTAAAAGGACATTGAATCCGAGTGCCCGGAGTCAAACCAGCAGATCGATCCCGCGCTTATGCCGGCCAGCACCGTTCCGTCCTCGTACGCCGCCTTAAGGAGTTTATCCACTCCCAATCGCCGCCAAAGACACATCATTAGCAGCGTGTTTCCGCCACCCACGTAGATAATGTCAGCCGATGAGATCTTCCGCTGAATCTGTTCTCTTGAAGGCTGTTCTTTGATGAGAAAAAGAACATCGGTTTTACATTTCAAGAATTTACCGAAATATTCCTGGACCTGTTTCCAGTATCTGCCGGAATCCGAACTCGCCGTTGGAATAAAGAGAAGACTCGGGTTCTTTTTCTTGGCTAGGCGGACAATCTCTCGATCAATTGGCGCGGTCCCCCTTGTTCTTATTTCCCCGCCACCAATCACGACGATCACCTTTGGCATGTGTTCATCTTCAGTAACACCGAGGTTTGTTGCTGGCGCAAAGGAATGCTCCAGTAGGTGAATCAGCGTCGACAGATAGCTTTGATGCGGCAAAGGTCCCGAAGGTGATGTTTGCCTTGGCCCTCTCGGTTTAAGATGGACAGGAGGACTCGTTTTTGGCCTCACAATGAAATCCGGCTGTAGTTGTGCATGACGCGATTTGTGTAGGCTGATGCCGATGGCCAAATCACCCCACTTGTCTCTAATCCTGCTCCTCCTGACGGTTGGTATTTCTCACGCTCAGGTGCACCACCCCACTCCCGCGGCAGAAACGCCGGCCCGGCCGGCGGAGCTCATGCCCGGCCTCGAACACCACCATCACCCGATTGCCACAAGCAACCCGGAGGCCCAGCGATTTTTCGATCAGGGGCTGACCTTGGTCTATGGTTTCAACCACGACGAGGCCGTGCGATTCTTTCGGCGAGCCGCCGAACTCGATCCCAAATCACCGATGCCGCTGTGGGGTATAGCCCTGGCTGAAGGCCCGAACTACAACATGAATGTGGACGTGCAGAGGGAAAGGACTGCCTACGAAGCTATCCACAAGGCCTTGAGCCTGGCCGCCAACGCGCCTGAGAACGAGCGAGCCTACGTTCGAGCGCTCGCCACGCGATATTCGAGCGATCCCAAAGCTGACCTGAAGAAGCTGGCGGTGGACTACAAGAACGCGATGGGCGACCTAACCAGGCGCTACCCTGACGATCTGGACGCCGCAACCCTCTACGCCGAGAGCATGATGGACCTTCATCCGTGGCAGCTCTGGACTAAAGACGGTAAGCCGACGGAGGACACAGAGGAGATTATAAGCGTCCTCGAATCTGTTCTCGAACGCGACCCTGAGCACGTCGGCGCCAATCACTATTACATCCATGCTCTGGAAGCGTCGCCCCATCCGGAGCGCGCTCTCCCGAGCGCCCGGAGGCTAGAGACGCTGGTGCCGGCGGCCGGGCATCTTGTCCACATGCCTTCGCACATTTACCTACGCACCGGCAACTACGATGCGGCGGCCAAGTCGAACGAATCGGCCGTGAAGGCTGACCAGTACTACCTGGAAGCAACCAAGACGCAGGACAGCCCGTACGGCCTGATGTACTACAGCCATAACCTGCAATTCCTCGCCGCTGCGTTCATGATGGAGGGTAGGTACATGGACGCCAGGAAAGCAGCTGACGATCTGGTGGACAACGTTGAGCCCTACGTCCGGGACATGCCCATGCTGGAGCATTTCATGCCCGTGCCGACCTTCGTTTTGGTGCGGTTTCACCGCTGGGACGAGGTCGTGAAGTCCTTGGAGCCTAGTCGCAAGCTTACGCTTACCAATGCCCTGTGGCATGCAGCCCAAGGCCAGGCGCGGGCGGCAATAGGAGACGTGAAAAGGGCGGAGCTCGAACGGGCCACGCTCGCCTCCGCCATCGCCCGGGAGCCGGCCGATGCACCCTTCGGGTTCAACAGCGCGAGCACCATCTTGAACCTCGCCGCTGCCACCCTCGACGCCCGAATCTCGAGCGCCAAGGATGACCGCAAAGCAGCCATCGAGTGCTGGAAAAAGGCGGTCGAAATCGAGGACAGTCTGAACTATGACGAGCCACCGGACTGGTACTATCCTGTCCGAGAATCCCTGGGCGCCGCTCTCTTTCTCGATGGACAGTACGAGGAGGCAGAGAATGTGTTCCGTGCTGACCTGGCCCGCAACCCGCGCAACGGCAGATCGCTCTTTGGGCTACTACAATGCCTGAACGCGGAAAACAAGAAGGCCGACGCCCAATGGGTGCAGCAGGCTTTCGAGGCGGCCTGGAAGAACGCCGACATCGAGCTCCATATCGAGGACTTTTAGCTTTCAGTAATCAGTTTTCAGTTCAGTAAAGAACGTCGGCTGGCGCAGACCTTTAGTTTAGAAGTCTGATGAAAAAGGCCGCGACCATGTCATCCCGAGCGGAGCGAGGGATCTGCTTTTGTTTGTTTTCAACAAGAAACAGCAGATGCTTCGCTGCGCTCAGCATGACAGGCACCCTTTTTCATCAGCTTGTTAGGATCTGCGACGCGGCAAGGATCCTGAAAGGGAAAAGGGTGAAAGGGCAGGGGCAAAGGGTGAAGGATAAAGGGTAAAGGACAAAGGGTGAAACGGAAAGGCTGAGGTTCTACCCTTTACACCTTACACTTTAACCTTTGCCAATTTCCCCCTTTTGCCCTTCTCGAAAGATGGCCCGGTTGGTGTTAGTGGGGAGAGACTGGAGCACTCGAGCCCTTCTTCGAGCCCAGTTCCTCGAAGAGGGAGTGGAAGTGGAAGCTTATGAGTCACTCCAGGATGCGCTTCAAACCTTCGTTCCGCCTTTACCGGCACTGCTCGTGGCCGACCTGACCGCGAGCAACGATCCAGAAGTAGACATCCGCGATCTCGCAAGCTGGGTGAAGCGCGTTCCGAC
>DATJKY010000338.1:0-3132 GCA_035490955.1 Terriglobia bacterium
TTGGAGCCGGTCGGAGAGCAGCCGGATGGCGATTTCCCACTGCCGACGACGAAACGCTTCGTGGGCTTGCGCCAGAACAGCGTCCTCGGTGACATTCTGTTGGCCCTGGCTCTCGGAAGCCGCCTGCGTGGGAAAAAGCACGGAAACACAAAGCCCCACGAACAGCCACCGCCCCAGTCTCGCTACACAGCCCTTGGCATGCTTCTTCAATCTGTACGACCCGGCAGACAAGCTTAAGGAACCCTCTATGACTTTGCTTGAGCCGCCTTCTTACCCTCCCAAGTTCCCTTCTGGTCAGTGTCGGCTGACCAGTTACCGCTGAGCTGGTCCTTCTTAAGCTTTCCCGTCAGCGTATAGTTGCCCTGCGGAGTGTTGATATGAATCTCCACCGCCTTGTTCTTGAATGTTCCCGAGGAGATTTCGGTGCCGCCCATCGGCGAAGAAACCGAACCGGTGATCTCTTGCTGGCTCTGCTCAAGGGTGAGGGTGAACGGCAGGTCACCCTGTTCCGTACCGTGCGCTGTACATTCCCAGGTGCCCGCAAGCGGGCCGGGCTTTGACTTCTTGTCGGCGCCGGCGAGCAGGCTTGCGGTCGATAAGCCGAGCAAGCAGATTCCTGCTAAAGTGACGACACGATTCATGTATGAGCTCCTTTGAATGGTATAGGTCATCAGACCGTTACGTAAAACCTTTATTCATGGGGGTCTCGTCATTCTATCGCGGGCCGGGCGCGAGCGTCCAGCGAAAATAGCGGTGGCGAGTGGCAAGTGACAAGTTTCAAGCCAAGGCGGTTCTGCTCATTCCTGGGTGGCGCACACATGTCCGCTTCTTCTATGTGTGTGATCTTCAAGAAGTCGCATACATCGCAAAATGTGCGATGTATGCGCCACCCATCGTGACCCTAACACCTGGCACCCGGCGGCTAACACCTGCTGTCAAAACCAGAAGTGCCAGGCGGTATCCACCAGAGCGTGAGTCAGCGCCGGCGCCGATAGCCGGTGCCGGGTGCGGTAAGCGTTTCCGTAGAAGATCCCTGCCAAGCTCGCCATGATGCCGTACTTCCAATTCGGAACCGGAGGGTGGTGAAGGTGTGAGGCCCCGAAAACCAGGGAGGCGATCAACAGTCCGTAGACACCCTTCGGGCCACGTTGGATGATTCTCATGAGGGAGTTCTGCAGTATGCCACGAAACAGCAGTTCCTCCGGGATAGCAATCGTCAGATAGATGCCCAGCAACTGGAGCGAAAAGCCGGCAAGGGAAACCGACGCAGGGCGAAAATGGATGAAGCCTAGGGCGTAACCGAGCGGAATGGCCAGAAGCGAAAAGGCGGCAAAGTTAGCCAGCCCGTCAATCCAGTCGCCTTTGCGAAGCGCCAGCTTGTAGCCGACATCATCGAGATTGCGCACTACCATGAAGCTGTAGCTGCCGACGCACACGGCGGTGAGGGGCCGGAAAAAGTACAGTTCAAAGGGCCACGTCCAGATTCCGGCAAGCCAGTTGGCGCTGATTGGAAGTCCGAGCGCTACCATGGCGGCGAAGTCCCGCCAGCCGACTTGCCCGGCCCGGTGCCCCGTCCCGACGGGGTCGCGGGACATCCGGTCAGGCAGCAGCAAGGCAGTTGGCGCCAGAACGTACGCGGCGAGCTTGCCCAGCCCAATCAGCGAGAATGTTCCCGTCCCCAGGGCGTAAATCATGTAGGGCGCAAGCAGAGCCAGGGGCACCGCTCCCGCCGCAGTGATGGAATGCGCTGCCCAATGGCGAAGTTCCCTGACCAAGCCGGAGTCGGTCAGCCCGATGAACGCCCCGAGCGTGAGCGACAAAGAAAACAGCACCGCACCCAGCTTGACGGGTTCGATCAGCGTCCGGCGCAGGACGATGACCTCAGCCAGGCCGGCGATCAGAAGCAGGGCCGCAAGAGTGAAGATGACCTTTTTCATGGTGCCGCCAGCGGCCACAACCATGCACGGAAATGCGCAAAGTGCTCTGGAGTGCGGTAGCTTGCTGCCGCTTTCCCCCAGGCCAGCTTGCTGGCCCTCTAGCGCTTACCGTATCTTGAGCAGTGAGGCCGCGAGCAAGCTCGCGAGCTCAAGGCGGCTACCGCACTCTAGAGCGCCTGCGGCGCTTCGGTCTGTGGTTTCAACGACGGCTCCCCCATTTTTATGGCAGGGAGGAATCTGCTTCTTCGGTTCTTCACGCAAAAGCAGATTCCTCGTCGGTCCCGATGGCCTTTCAATCGACAATCTTCAAATCGCAGATCGGCAATGGTCCAGCACGCAGACCTAAAGGTCTGCGCCAGCCCGAATTCCGGCGGTTCTTCAATCGACAATTCCTCAATCGAAAATCGGCAATGGTCTAGGGTCTGTGCCCCACCAAGTCCGCCGACGCCAGATCCAACTTGTCCAGCGGAATGATGCGCGCGTGGCCTAATTTCTTCAAACCTTTCTTGAAGGCTGCGGCGTTACCTACGAGAACGATTACCGCGCCCTGGGGATCCAGGTAGCGGCGCGCCGCGTCCCACAGTTGCTGGTCTGTCAAGCTCTGGACCTTTTCTGGAAACCGGGACCAGTAGTCGAGGGGCAGGTCATGAGCCATCAGTTCGACCGTTTGTTCAGCGATGTCATCCGGGGTCTCGAACTCGAGCGCCATATGCCCTATGAGGTAACTCTGAGTGTTCTCCAATTCCAGGCTCAGTGGTGCATGGTCGCGCAACCGATTCCTTTGTTCCAGGATCATATGCAATGCCTTCAGAGTCTCGGACGTGCGCGTGGAAGTCTTAGCCACCCAACCACCGAGCCCGCGATAGGCGAGCAATTCGCTGGACGCACCATACGTCAATCCATGCTCGCTGCGCAGGGCGCTGAAGAGCCGGTTTGTGGCGGGCCCGCCGAGAATCTGGTTCGCCGCTGCCAACGCGTCGTAGTCGGAGTTCTCGCGCCCCACCGCGAGGTTGCCCACTCGGATCTCGGTCTGCACCGCGTCAGGCTTGTCGATGACCACCACTTCCCTTTCGCGTTGCGACGTGATTTCTGGATCGATTTCCAACGGTTTCCCGGGGACCGCCTTCCAAGAGCCGAAGTACTTGCTCGACAGGTCAAGCACCTGCGCCTCGGTGGCATCTCCCACCACTACCAG
>DATJKY010000339.1:0-4702 GCA_035490955.1 Terriglobia bacterium
CATGCCAATATACTTAACCAGTTTCTTCATAGGGCGCTCCTTTGGAGGATAGTTTCGTTGGCGAAACAAAACCTACCACCATCGGGGCGCCCTTTCATAATGCGTGGGCTCGTCGGCGGGAAGTTCGGAGGGATCGACCTCGGGAGCAGGCTCGTCCTGCTTCTCAGCGCGGTCGAGTTTGAGGTTGCGGTTGACGTGAATCTCGGCGACCCGATGCTTGACAGGCGCGGCCGCTTTCTTCGTGCCGTGCTCTTTCTCGTATTCGCGGTAACGCAGTTCACCCTCGACTTGTACGTGAGCATATCCACCGCAGGGATTTATCTGAAGGAATCGTCCAAGGGCGTCAACTTGACTGATGCGTTCTTCGGTCTTCCTTCGCATAAATTTCGTGTGTGGCTTCGGATGAGTTGGGGGGACATATTGGCACAATGAAGTGAACCTGTCGTTCGAAATGAGAGAGTCGGAGTCCCCTCGATCGGCCCGACCTCAGGTCTGCATCTGGTACATGACGGTGGCGCCCGGTACGGGTTGGCTAGGAACAGTGCGACAGTTGGTGCGTACGCACAACGACGGCTGTGACCCACGAGTATTGACGTGGCGGATGAAAGGGGAGCTATTTGCCAGATGAAGACCTGGAGGGATCTCCCGTTGGAAAGACACTCACGTGAATTTGCCCGGGACCATCACAGTGAATCCAGCCAAGCGAGCAGGTCCGCATCCCGCTTCCACCGGGAGGGTTTGCCGTTGCACAGCTTGGGATCGGCCTGTTCGAGTGCCTTTCTCTGGGTTTCCAGGTTCGCCTGCGCATACCGATATGTTGTGTCGAGATGAGCGTGTCCCAGCCAACTTTGAACAATCGCGACATCGACGCCCGCTGCGAGCAGACGGCCCACCGTCGTGTGACGGAAGACGTGAGGTGTGATTCGCTTCCTGGAAAGTGTGGGCACTTGTCGAGCCGCTGCGTTGACGTACTTCCGCAATTGAAAACGGAACCCCGAAGCAGTCAAGGGCTCTCCGTAGCGGTTGATGAACAGAGGTTCCTCCGGAGGTCGGGGGTGTCGTTGGAGGAAGCCTGCCAGCAGGTTCGCCGTTTCCGGCCAGATCGGGGAGATTCTTTCCTTGCGGCCCTTTCCCATTAACCGAACGTGAGCAGGAGAATTCAGGTGAATATCTTGCGGTCGGAGGCCGAGCGCCTCCTGGATTCGAGCTCCGGTGTTGTAGAGGAGCGTGAGCAGCGCATGGTCTCGTTGCCCTCCAACCGAGGCGCGGTCAGGTTGGGACAGGATTGCAGACACTTCTTCTGGCTCCAGGTAACAGATGGCCCGCCGAATTGTTCGCTTGAAAGGCACGCGCAGGACCTCCGCGCACTGTTTGGCCGCCAGCGGTTCGTGTTCTGCGACGAAGGAAAAGAAGCTACGGATTGCCGCGAGCCGGCAGTTTCGAGTGATGATGCAGTCGCGGCGCTCCCGCTCTATGTGCTGCAAGAAGGCGAGAACCTCGGGCTCGGTTAGATGCTCCAGCCGAAGGGCTGCCACTTGCCTTTGCTGCCGTTTTGCGATGAAGCGTAAGAATAGACGCCACGCGTCCCGATACGCCACGACGGTACTTGGAGAGACATTGCGTAGTTCCACGAGCCACTCATGAAAGAAGCCGTAGAGCAAACGGGCAAGGGTCGGAAGAGCCGTCTTGGACATCAGAGTTCTCCTTGGATTAGTTTCAGCACATCGGCTTCGGCCGCTCGGAACCGGTTATTAGCATGCTGCAGCAGCTCCTGGGTGATGGTCAGATAGACGAGCGTCGAATGAATGTCCCGGTGACCCAGGTACGCGGCAAGATAGGGCAAGCGGTTCTGCGGATTAATTCCTTGACGGTACCAAGCGGTTACGCGGTGAACAACGAAAGCGTGCCTCAGGTCGTGAACGCGAGGCCCACCCCGACCGGTCCCAGTGTTCAACCCGGCTCGACGAATGACATGGCGGAGTAATGCTTTCGTCGTGATGTAGCTGTAGGGCCTTTTCTTGTGCCAGAACAGCTGGGCATCCGGCTCTTCGGGAACGCCAGCGCTGCGGCGTGCCTGTAGATAGCCTCGCAACGCTGACACGGCGCTGGAGGATAGTGGGAGCCGACGAGATTTGAAGAATTTTGTATTTCGGACTTCGATCTTGCCCTCAGCTAAATCCAGGTCTTGGAGTTTCAGCCGAACGATCTCCCCCACGCGAAGCCCGGCACAGTACGCAAGGATGAGCATCGTGTACAAGGTGACGGGGCGCAAGGGCGCGAAGGGAGAGGGGTAACGCAACGCTGCCTGAAGCAGTTGACCGATCTGTTCGGGGGTGTATATGTAAGGCGGGCATCGTTTTCGGCGTGCTTCCTGCACCAGCACACGATCCCATTTCGGTGGTGCAGTCGGGACTCCACTGCGGTTCAAGGCTTTAGCCAGAACTCTGCCCACTCCGATACGCACTAGCTTGTCCGCCGCTGACGGCGCCAGAGCAACGTACTCTCCCACGAGAGTCGCTAGTGGCTCCCTCGATGCGCCGGGTCGCTGTTGGAGGAAGCGGTCGAAGCGCAGGAACCGCTGCTCATGCTCATAACGGAAGCCAAGCGTTCGCATGCGTTTCACATGCTCACGCATGGTCGCACCGAGATGGCTCCCATAGGGCGACAGTGGGCGAAGTGCCTCTAACGCCTCGGCGGGCTTCGGGCTCAGCAGCGCCTTCGAAAGCACTGCGGTCGAATGGTATCCGTAATTCCTGCGCAGTTCGGCGAATGGGTTGATGGCAATGGCTTGCTGGGCGACGAGCCAGTCGAGAAACCGATTCACCCACTGAGCACGCTGGAGGGTTGTTGGGAGAAGACTCCGTGCCTTCCATGTGTGCAGCCAGGCGCTAAGCGTAACCTGATTCAAGCCGGGCCTTGCCCTGACGAAGCACTCGAACCGACGCAGCACAGAGCGATAATCGTTGCGTTTGGCAGATGCTGGAAGGTGTTGAAGGTATTTATTCAGTAGCGATCCGTTTTTGTCCGGCCAGACCGGCATAGGATTCCTTTCCCGGCGCCTCCAGGCTGATGGCGCGGAGGTCGTCGGTCCCTAACCTCAGGTAAACCTGCGTGGAGGCCGCGCTGTGGTGCCCCAGCACATCGCCGATGCATTTCAGCGGCACCGAGGCGCGCAGCAGACTCATCGCACGAGCAAAGCGGAATGCGTGTGCACCATGTCGTCCCTTCACTTCGATCCCGGCCCGCTGCAAACGGGCCAAGATGATCGCGTTCAGAGAAGTCACGGACGAAAGGGGAACCAAGGGAGCACGAGCCCTCAGGAACACTTGACGAAAATCTGTTTTCGGGCGGCCATGCTTCAGGTAATTCAACAAAGCTTCACCCACCGGCGGCACGAGCGGAAGGAATGATTCCTCGCCCGTCTTCGAGCGTCGCACCCGCAAACGGTCTTTTCGCCACTCGATATCCTCGAGACGTAACCCGACCACCTCACCGGCGCGCAACCCATAGGTCGCCAGCATCCGCAGAATGGCGTAATCGCGGAGCCCTTTCGCACTTCGATCACGCCGCGTGAAGTTAAGCAGTACTTTTATCTGTTGTTCGGTGAATGCCCGCGGAATCTCATCGCACTTGTAAAGGATGGGGCCAGAAACAGCAGGTGAGAGGTCTCTCCGGATCAGGTTGGCCGCAAGTAGGTAACGCAGGAAGCTGCGTAAGCACTGGCACTCTCCATACCGCGTGGCGCGTCTCAGCCCCGGCAGCCGCCAGACCAGATACTCGTCAATGGCAGCAATGCTCAGGAGAGGAAGCGATTCCCGGTCTGCCCGTTCCTTCAGCCAAACAAGGAGCAACCGCACGACGCGACTATTCTTGTTGAGAGTCGCCTTGGAAAGACCGCACGTTTCAGTGAGCCAACGGCCATAACCCTCCAAGATTTCGCGGTGGAATTGCTCACGGGCAGTGGAGGGTGACTTGGGTGGGGGCCAGGATGGGTGGACGGTTCGCAGTAGTCGATGGATCGGGCCAGTGTAATGACTTCGCCAGGAACCAGCATCTTTAGGCAGACGGCCGTATCGCTTTCGGAACCTCTTCAATTGAGTTCGGAGGAAGCCCGTAACGTTGGCAAGACGCACTGTCCCTAACGTGAGGCCTCGTTCTTGAAGGTAGCTGAGAAACTGTCGCAAGGCAGAAAGGTTCGTCGCGATCACGTTGGTTTTGTACCCGGACCTTTCTGCGCCGGTCTTGAATTGGAGCAACAGGCGTGTCTCCGCTGATTCTTGGTTGCTCCCGCCCTCTCGTATGAGCCGACTGCTTTGGTGACGGATAGCGTTTCTCCTTCGACAGCTCCTGCGCCCTATATGACCCGAAGAGGAGAGAGTTTATTCCCAGAGATTCGGAAAGAATTTATGCAAAGCAAATCTGCTCGATGACTGGGTGGATAGAAGAGGAGAGGACCTTGCTGCGGATAAATGGATCCTGTCGATAAGCTCACGTGCAGGTCGAGGGTGAGCTGCGTTACCGCGAATACAAGAAAGAGTACGGCACGAAGAAAGCGCCGACAACCGTCAAGCATCGGGTCGCCGAGATTCATATCAGCCGCATCCTCAAACTCGACCGCGCTGAGAAGCAGGACGAGCCTGCTCCCGAGGTCGATCCCTCCGAACTTCCCGTCGAGGATCCCTTAGAGGCCACCCTTGGGCCT
>DATJKY010000340.1:0-4106 GCA_035490955.1 Terriglobia bacterium
CCCAGCGGCTAAAGCCGCGACTCCCTTTGCCGTGGTTTCGGCACGGTTGAAACCGTGCCCTGATACGAACCATTTCCTCACGAGCCTTAGGTGAACAACGTTTGCTTACAACGGTGCGTGAGCGTCCAAACCGGGTTTTGCTACAGCCAGTAGCTAGACACGACGACTTGAGAGGGTAGACCATGTCACTAGCTGATATCCTCTTTGGCAAGCCAATCGCCACCGCCGAGGAGCGGGCGGAAAGGATTGGCTCCGGCGCCGGCATTCCGATTTTCGGTCTCGACGCTCTCAGTTCGGCCGCCTATGGCCCCGAAGCAGCGCTCACTCTGCTCATACCGCTGGGTGCGGCTGGGATTGCCTATATCTTGCCCATCAGCGTGAGCATCATCATTCTGCTGGCCATCGTTTATTTCTCCTATCGCCAAACCATAGAGGCTTATCCGGCGGGCGGTGGCTCTTACACCGTGGCTCGCGAGAACCTCGGACCGCGTGCTGGCTTGCTGGCAGGAGCGGCGCTGATGATTGACTACATCCTGACGGCGGCGGTGGGGATCTCGGCCGGTGTTGGCGCCTTGGTATCGGCGGCTCCGTCCCTCCAACGTCATACCCTCGGCTTCTGCCTGGGGATTCTGCTGGTTCTCACGATAGTGAACCTGCGGGGAGTTCGCGAGGTGGGGGCTGTGTTCATGATCCCCACCTATCTGTTTATTGGAACGCTCCTTGGGACCATCGGCTTCGGGATCGTCAAGACTCTGATCGCCGGCGGCCACCCGGCTCCGGTAGTGGCGTCGCCACAACTGCGCCCGGCAACCACGGTTTTGAGCGCCTGGTTGCTGCTTCAGGCCTTCTCCAGCGGCTGTACCGCCATGACTGGCGTGGAGGCGGTAAGCAACGGCGTGAAGGCATTTCGCGAGCCCGTGGTCGCAACCGCGCAACGCAGCTTGACAGCCATCATCGCAATTCTGGCGTTGATGCTAGCCGGGATCGCATATCTCGTCAGAGTTTATCACATTGGCGCTACCGGCCCGGGCGAGGTGGGCTATCAAAGCGTGCTGTCAATGTTGGTGGCAGCGGTGGCAGGCAAGAATATTTTCTATTACGTCACCATGGCGTCGATTCTGCTGGTGCTGGCGCTCTCTGCCAACACCGCTTTTGCGGATTTTCCCCGCCTCTGCCGGGCCATGGCTGAGGACTGCTACCTGCCGGCAGGGTTCGCCACGCGAGGAAGGCGGCTGGTGTTCTCACAGGGAATCTGGGTTCTGACGGCGGTGTGTGCCTTCCTGCTCATCCTTTTCCGAGGTGTCACGGACCGGCTGATTCCACTTTATGCGGTGGGCGCTTTCCTGGCCTTCACGCTGTCGCAGGCCGGCATGGTGATGCATTGGAAGCGCACGGGTGGCTCGCGGGCCGGGCGCAGCATGCTCGTAAACGCAGTCGGCGCGGTGACCACAGGAATCACCGTGTTGGTGGTGGCGGTAGCCAAGTTCGTAGCCGGAGCTTGGGTGACGGTGTTGTTGATCCCTGCGATGATTATCGTGATGCTCGCTATTCGACGCCACTATGACGCCATCGTGGCGGAGACCGCAGACCCGGCGCCCTTGGGCCTCGACGGCTTGCGCCCACCGCTGGTCGTTGTGCCTCTCCTCCGTTGGGGCAAGATCGCCAAGAAGGCAATTCGGTTTGCCCTGAAAGTGTCTCCCGATGTTCAAGCGCTGCACGTTGGCAGCGGAGACGAGGCTGAGAATCTCCAGCAGCAATGGCCAATCCTCGTTGAGGCGCCGGCAAAGGAGGCTGGCCTTTCACCTCCGCCGCTGGTTTTGCTCGACTCACCTTACCGGTTTGTGCTCCTTCCGATTGTCAGCTACGTTCTGGAGCTCGAGCGAAAAAACCCTGATCGTCAAGTGGCTGTCTTGATTCCCGAACTAGTGGAGTCGCGCTGGCACAATTACTTCATACACAACCAACGCGCCGAATGGTTGAAGGCGCTGCTGCTTCTCAAAGGCACTCAACGGATCGTGATCATCAATGTGCCGTGGTATCTGAGGTGCTGAGGAGCCTTTGTTTGGGAGGCCGTAGCCGCAACCTTGTATCGGGGCACGGCTTTAAGCCGCGACCGCCGATTCGCCGAAAGAAGCCGGGCCTTAAGCCTCCTAACTTAACTTAAGGTATTGACGCGGCACGGCTAAGCCATGCCCCGATACCTCTGGCGGTCGTAACGTGTGTCCAAAACGATGGTCGTCGGCGAGTTCACAAAGTGGCATCCACCCTAGAAGATGTGGAAACTCCAGGGTTCCTACCTAGGTGGATCTACGCTCCAATCACCCCTCACACCAGTCCAAAGGGGGCACTGCCGGGCGGATTCATCTCGGATTCCCCTTGACTTGGACGGTTCTGCGGCGTCAGACTCTTACCCCTCGTACCAAACAAGTTCGAGCGTGAGGGCAGAATGAGGCATCAACCGGCAATGATTTTCTGATGGAAGGTTGCCGCGTCAAACTCCAGGAGGTGTGGCACCGATGGCTGTAAGCTTCGAGCACGACATCCGACCGTTGTTTCGCGACAGCCCCGACGTGGACTCCATGAAGAAATTTGGGCTTGACCTCTCGTCATACGAGGACGTCAAAGCGCAAGCTGAAAACATCTATGCGCGGATCGAAGACGGCAGCATGCCGTGTGATGAGCCTTGGCCCCCAGAGCGCCTTGCCCTACTCAAGCGCTGGATGGAAGAAGGAATGGCCCCGTAAGGTGGCTTAGGAATCGGCGGGTCGGAGGACAAGAGCAGCAGGCCCTGGCTAGGCAGGCCGATGAAAAAGCCCCGACCATGTCATCCCGATCCGTCATGCGGGGAGGGATGTGCTTTTGTTAGTTTTTCGACAATAAACAGCCCATCGCTGCGGGCCCTTTTCATCAGCCTGCGGGAGGTGAATATGCGCGTCCGAGATTTTTCCTTCGGTTCGATTCGAATCAACGGCATCACCTACGACCACGACGTGGTCATTGATCGCGGCAAGATTCGCAAGCGCAAGAAAAAGCCGTCCAAGAAGTTTCGCGACGAGTTTGGACACACGCCGCTGTCTATCGAAGAGGAGATCCCCTGGGAATGCGAACGGCTGGTCATCGGCACAGGAGCTTACGGCAGCTTGCCGGTGATGGAGGAGTTGAAGCGCGAGGCGGAGCGCCGCAAGATCGAGCTAGTCATTCGTCCAACGCCTCAAGCAATTGAAGCGCTGGAGAAGAGCCGTGCCCAAACTAACGCCATTCTCCACGTGACGTGCTGAATGATTCTGTTCTCAAACCGTGCCGTCCCCAGCTCGGTTCTCTGCTTGAGCCTGGAACAACAAGTCATTCCTGGCGTGATAGACCGCCGCAAATAGATCGGCAGTGAGCAATCGAGTGGCTACAGGCGCAATTTAGTTAGCTGCGGCAAGGGATGTGGCGGCTCGTGGCGACTACCACCCACCGTTTTGCCGCCGTCGAAATCTCAGTCCATAGACCCCCAGAATCACCACGCAAACAGCGGAAGCCGACCATGTCAAAAGTGTCTCAGAGATACGCGGATAGATGAGCACTTCTAGATAGTGGACCAGGAAAGGCTCTCGGTAGGGGTGAATCCCGGCCAGCTCCTCAAACCGCGTCTCGGCAAGGGTCAAAGGGCACGGCCAAGGCAGGTTTTCAATAAGAATACTGTAAATCAGCGAAAGGATATGTAACCAGCGCAGGACAGGCCGGTTGCGGGTCATAACCCACCCAAGGATCACCCACACGATCCAGCACAGATGCAGGGTCAAGACGGCGACTGCCAAGAATTGATAACCGTTCACCTGTGTGAATCCATTTGCGCACCTCTTCCTCGCAGTGCCTCGGCCGAGGCAGCGCGAACGCACCCCTGCTCAAGCCTGCTGCTCCTTGCAATCACGACAGAGGCGCGTCCAGGGCACGGCATCCAACCGGGCAGCCGAGATGGGACGCTCGCAGGTCTCACACACTCCGAATGTGTGCCGGTCGATCCGAGCCAATGCCTCATCGATCGCTCGCAACAGACGACTGTCCGTTTGGTGCAAGTGGACTTGGAGATCCACTTGGGCTGCCTCGGTCGCTTGGTCGAT
>DATJKY010000341.1:0-5013 GCA_035490955.1 Terriglobia bacterium
CTCAGGTCACACAATTCCTTGTGGTCAGCGAGTTGTCGCCAGCGCCGTCCTTGCTGGTCTGCACCATGAATACAGGCTGGAAAAGATTGCAGCATGAAAAGCGGGCGAAGGTCGCTCAGAGGATGCTTTTTGCGGAGCACAACGGGCACGGTAGAAATTGTGAACAAGCAAAGTGCCGCTCGCCGAGGTCCGAATTCTCTGTCCACGCGGGGGGCACGGCGATTGTGATTCACGCGAGTCCCGACGACGGAATGCCTGACGCTGTGACGAGAAGGCGTTACTTTTGGGCCACGCTGGCGCCGGGTGCTCCAAGTGCCCTCTGTCATTCGTATCGAAGCGCGACCATCGGATCGACGCGTGTCGCGCGGCGCGCCGGTATGTAACATGCTGCCAGAGCAACGGCCGCCAGGATGAGAACTACAACGGCCATGCTCCAGGGATCGCGCGGACTGACGCCGAAGAGGAGGCTCGCCAACAAACGAGTCAACCCCAGCGCTCCCAAGACCCCAATTCCAAGTCCGAGGAAAGTGAGAAACATGCCACTCCCGAGGACCACCCTGAGCTGGTCCCAACGGCTTGCACCCAGTGCCGCTCTCACCCCCAGTTCATGCGTCCGTTGCGCCACGGAATAAGACACAACTCCGTAAATCCCGACGGCAGCGAGCAAAAGCGCCAGTCCGGCGAATGCACCCAGTAGAGCGGTCCGAAGGCGATTTCCGCCCAGGGATTCCGACTTGATCTGCTCCAGGGTCTTGATATCGTCAAGCGCCTGATTTTTGTTCAGTTCCCAAACCGACCCCTGGATGGCGTTCACCAGGTGATTTGGATCCATCGCACCGCGCACTACCAGAGCCGTGCCGATCACCGGGCTCTGTTTGTACGACACGTAGACGCCAGGACTTGAATCATCGAGGCCGTCCACCTTCTCATCAGCGACCACGCCCACCACCTGCCAGGGTACTTCTGGGCCAAGTTCGTGTTTTCCTGGAATGACCTGTTGAATGAGAATCCGTTTGCCGATGGGGTCCTGATTCTTCAGATATCGCTTGGCCATGGATTCGTTGATGACCGTCACGGGCACAGCCCCCCCGCTGTCGGTTTCGGCAAGCCAGCGCCCTTTCACCAGCCGCATTCCCAGCGCAGAGAGATAGGAAGGGCTCACCATCTTGTAGAAGCAGCCGGGCCGGTTGGCACGATCTACCTCCGGCTGACCTTCGATGAGAAAGGGCATGCCCCATCCCCAGCCCTCGAGTGGCAGGGCGGTCGTGGTGGCGGCACCGCGGACGCCGGGCACCGCCTCAATCTTGTTCATCACCTGGCCCAGGTAACTGACGATGTGCGGTCCGTCTGGATACTGCTCCGACGTCATGGGAAGCCACATCGTGATCACGTTGGTCGTCTCGAAACCCGGATCGACCTGCTGCAGCCGGTAAAAACTGCGGATCAGGAGCGTAGCCCCGGAGAGAAGCACGAACGCCAGGGCGACCTCGGTGATGACGAGAGCGTTGCGGAGTTGTTTCCCTCTCCGGCTGGCGGTTGCGCCCCTGCCGCCTTCCTTGAGCGAGCCTCCCAGGTCGGTGTGGGCCGCGTGCACCGCCGGTGCCATGCCAAAGAGGAGTCCGGTCAGAATCACGATGCCCGCCGTAAACAGGAACACTCGTCCGTCAAGCCTAACATCCGCTTCCGACGGCAACAGGTAACGCGGTATCCAAGTCTTTAGCGCAGTCATCAGCCCGAAACCCACCACCACGCCTACCGCGCCTCCCAGGCCGGCGAGCAACAGGCTCTCGGTAAGGAACTGCCGTATCAGGCGCCGGCGGCCTGCTCCCAATGCCGACCGGATCGCGACCTCTCGCTCGCGTCCCGCGCCGCGTGCCAGCAGCAAATTGGCGAGATTCGCGCAGCCGATCAGCAGCACTGCCCCAACCGCCGACAGGAGCACATAGAGGGATCGCCGCAGGTTGTCTTCCACCACTCGGTCCAAGTACCGGTCAACCGCTACACTCCATCCTTTGTTGGAATCGGGATAGTCATGCTCGATTCGTGCCGCCACCGACTTCATTTGTGACCGAGCCTGCTCCAGAGTCGCACCGGGCCTTAGTCTGGCCCATGAGATCATCCAGTGGAAATTCCGCGTCAGGTCCTTGGGTTCGAAAGCCAGCGGGGTCCAAACGTCGTTCCAGCCCCGGTCGAACGAGTTTCCCGCAGGCATCACGCCGATGACGGTGTACGGCTGGCTGTCGAGGCTGATGGTGCGACCAATGATGCTTCGGTCGGCTCCGAACCGGCTCTCCCAGATTCGATGACTGAGGACCACCACTCGCTCTTTGCCGAGCTGGTCTTCGTCAGGCGCGAAGGTGCGCCCCAGCATCGGTTTCACGCCAAAAATGTCGAAGTAGTGCGCCGACACACGGGAACCACGAAGTTGCACCGGCTTATCAATCCCAGTCAGCGTTACGGAGCCTCCTGTCTGGGCGGCCATGGCGGTGAAAACCGTGTTCTGATTCTTCCAGTCCAGGAAGTTCAGCGTGGAAATCCCGTTCCGCTCCCCCTGCGGCGGCTTCTCCCACACCATTACCAGCTCTTCAGGGTGCGGGTAAGGGAGCGGCTTGAGGAGCACCGCATCAACGAAACTAAAGATGGCTGTATTAGCCCCAATCCCCAGCGCCAGGGTCAGGACAGCCACGGTCGTGAAACCCGGGCTGTTCCGGATCACGCGCAGCGCGAAACGAATGTCGTTGAGCAAGACCTCCATGGGCACCCCTCCGCTTAGACGCTCCTTCGTCCCGTCGGTTAGCTTTCGTCCGTCAGGCCGCCTCCATGCAGCGCCAAACCGCTGCCCCCACGGCGACGGAGCACCTCCCGTAAGTTTGATCGTTGTTAGGAACAGCGCTTCGAATCATTCGCTAGATACGGCGAAGCGTATCAGCGCACGTCCTTCCCACGGCGATTTGGCGCGGCCAAGGACACTTCAATGAGCACGCCGTTTATGGTCAAAGTGCCCGGTGTGTGGTGCCACCGCCGATTAGGACAGTAGCCGACTAACCGGCAGGTTGATGCATACTGCGGACAATTGTTTCCGAGTCGCCCACGATACGCCGGGAGTGCGGGACTCCTGCAACTCTCGGACGCCATCTTTGAGAAGGGTGGCAAGCAGATCCCGTAAGGCCCGGCTCACGCGCGCCGGCTACGCCTTCGACGAAAGAACGCCGGTGGAGTTCATCATGAAGGACACGGGGGGCCCGCCCGCGAGGCGCAAAAGGAAAACCAAACCCGCTGTTTCTGCGGGGAGAAAGGGGGCATCGAGCCGAAACCGTAGCCGGACCGAGGCCGATACAAGAGGCACAGGGGGTAGAAGGCGCGTCGGACTCCCGCCTCGAGGCGGCGCTGCGCGTGTGGCGTCTGGTTGAGGCCCGGCGGCGTGGCGTGCCAGCGTTCCGAATCTTCAGCGACCGCACGCTGAGGGCTCTGGCGACCAGCCGCCCTGGAACAAGCGAGGAGTTGCTCGCCGTCCCGGGAATTGGGATCAGCACTGTGGAGAAATACGGGATGGAAATCTACCGCGTCCTGCGCGAGAACGGCGGTTGAGGGGCCGTCTCTTAAGCTGCAAACGGCGCGTCTTCGTTGGCCCGGGGGCCCTGTGGGACGGACGGCGGAAGGCGCCACCGGCGCCTTGCTGCAAGCCGAAATCCTCACTTACTCACGTTCGCGCGGTGCCTTCGCGGGGTTGTCACTCGAAGGCCAGGTGATTAAACATGACGGGACCGCTAACGAGAACCTTTACGGAAAGAAACTGGAGGCCAAGGACATTCTCTTTGGTGGCCTCGGAGTTCCCAGCGGAGGCGATGCCTTAGACGCCGCCCCTCGCCAAGTATTCGCCGCGTGGTGGGCAGCCCTTGAAGCGGTGAAAAGTGCCGCTCCACTTGAGGTACTCGGTCACCGAGTGCGGTCACATCTCAAATCAACTGCAAAGCCGGATTTGGAACGATAAACGGGCATTGCGGAAAGTGACCCAAACCCACTTGCGTCGGCCCCGAGCCTCTTGTCCAATCTCAAGGGTCGGATTGCAGTCCTGTTTCACTTCTCGGATAAGCCGACATAAACCGTCAAAATGCAGCGACTAGGATTGGGCGGTCTTCGGTGGTCCAGCTTCCATCGCCGAACCTCTAGCGCTGCGGCATGGTTCTAAACCGGGATCGCTTGTTGGAAGGGGGTTTCGATTTATCAGCAGGAGCGGCGGCGGTGCCGTCAGTAAACACTACGCCGTTAATCGCGGGTAATTCCCGATGACGATTGTTCTATCCGCCAAAGAGGGTAGGCCGATTTGTTCAGATAACGCTGTTTTTGAGGGAGTGAGAAGCGCCCCGCGATCGGTACAGCGCCAGCCGGATCGAGACCGACCTGGCGCGCTTGGCTGGCTGCGGAAACGAACAACGATGGTCCAAGAATAGAGATTGCGAGCGGCTGGTTGCAAAATGACCGAACTATCCAGGTTTTTTCACTCCTCGCGCATCAGGATCGACGGTTCGATCGCCAGCGCCCGCCGCGCGGGAATCCACGTGGCGAGGAGGCCCAGCGACGACATCGCCAGCACTGCACTGGCCAACACCAGCGGATCGTGAGGAGTTGCCTGATATACGTTAAGAGCCAACACACGGCTTGCCAGGACTCCCAGGAGCAATCCTGCGGCGGAACCAAACACGAGCAGTTTAAAGGCTCGTCCGAGCGCCGCCTGCAACACTTCTTTGCGCTGCGCGCCAAGGGCCATACGAATTCCCAGTTCCCGCCGGCGCTTACTCACTGAGTAGGCCGCCAAGCCAAAAATGCCGGTGATGGATAGCAGCGGCCCATCGCGCCCAGCACGCCCAGCGAAAATGAGACGGGTTAGACCAGTGAGACACTATTTTTTAGTCTTTTGATTTCAGCATGTTAAGCTGTTGAAAAAACGTTAATTTCCGCGCAAAGTCAAAAAGTGTTACTTTTTTACACACACAAAGAAACGGGGTTTTTCCA
>DATJKY010000342.1:0-3349 GCA_035490955.1 Terriglobia bacterium
GGGCGTTTTGTGGGAGGTGATTGCCGTCCCCGAAATCCGAGTGCAGGCTGAACGGCTTGCACACCTGCTAATTGGGGGCAATCTGGGGTGATCTGCGGGATACAGCGCACCGCAGCGTGCGAGTTTTGAGGCAATTCGTGGTCATCCGGGCACGGTGACCCTAACTAATGGGCCGATGGAACTGACAATCGCCTTCGATGCAATTAGCTTATCGCCGCGGCGTTGGGCCAATTCGATATGAATCCGGGAATGGACATCAGAAGGCGACGCTGAATGGGGTTGAGTTCCCTTTTCTATGAATTCGAAACCGGTAGGCCAGTGAACCGTTAGAGGTTCATAACGCTCGCAGCGAATCGTCGATCACTTGGCAATACAGTTTTCGAGACGAATGTCACAGAAGACGATATTTTACTGGATTGATCAGTAGAGTAACCGACCAAACTGGGCTGCTAAGCGCCCGGATAATTTCTTGGTTGGGTTATGCCAAAGGATTATATCTTTTGCACGAAAGTGCAATAGCCAGGTCTCACGTAATTTGCTAGCGTAAACGCCCCATGCTGAACGAAACAACCCTAGGGAAATTCAAGGCGAACCTACGCGGTGAGTTGATCCAACGCAGCGACGAGCGTTACGAGGAGGCCCGCAAGTTGTACAATGGGATGATCGACAAGCGGCCGCTTCTGATCGCGCGCTGCGTGGACGTCGCCGATGTCATCACTGCCGTGAACTTCGGCCGCGATCTAGACCTCCTCATCGCGATCCGGGGCGGTGGTCACAACGGCCCCGGCCTCGGCAGCTGCGACGACGGTCTGGTGATCGACCTCTCGATGATGAAGAGCGTGCGCGTAGATCCGGCGACTCGAAGGGTTCGGGTGGATCCTGGCTGCACGTCGGGCGACGTCGATCACGCCACGCACGCATTCGGCCTGGCCGTGCCCTTTGGCATCGTCTCGACTACCGGCGTCGCGGGCCTCACACTCGGCGGAGGCACTGGGTACCTTACACGCAAGTACGGCCTCACGATAGACAACCTGCTCGAGGCGGATGTTGTCCTTGCCGATGGTGGTTTTGTCACAGCCAGCCAGAGTCTGCACCCCGATCTGTTTTGGGCCCTCCGCGGAGGAGGCGGTAACTTTGGCGTTGTGACAAGCTTCCTGTTCCAGGCGCATCCGGTCAGCACCGTTTACGCGGGCCCAATCTTCTGGGAGGCTACTCACGCCAAGGATGTCATGCGCGCCTATCGCGATTTTCTGCAAACGGCGCCCGAGGACCTCGGTGCCTTCGTCGGCCTCAAAACGGTGCCATCCATGGACCCGTTCCCAAAGGATTACTGGGGTAGGCGCGCATGCGCTGTCATTTCCAGCTACAGCGGCCCCGTAGAGGAAGGCGAGAAACTAATGGCGGGACTGCTCAAATCCGTGCCGGCACCCATCTTCAATTGGATGGGCGCGATGCCGTTTCCGGCGATGCAAGCGCTTTTCGACCCGTTCTTTCCAAAGGGGCTGCAGTGGTATTGGAAGGGCGACTTCGTGAAGTCCTTGCCGGACGAGGCGATTGACACACACATCGCACAGGCCGCCAAGGCGCCAAGCGAGCTGTCACTCATGCACCTCTACCCCATCGACGGAGCCGTCCGTCGCGTCCCGAAGGACGCAACGGCGTGGAACGCGCGCGAGGCGACCTGGTCCATGGTCATAACCGGGATCAGCTCCGACCCGAAGCAAGCAGATGCCTTGAAGACGTGGGGGCGCGAGTACTGGAAGTCTGTTCACTCGTTCAACCTCGAAGGGGCTTACGTCAACTTCATGATGGACGATGAGGCCGAGGGACGCGTTCAGGCTACCTACGGCGACAACTTCAAACGTCTCGCGTCCGTGAAAGCGAAGTACGATCCGAGAAACCTTTTCCGCGTGAACCAGAACATCCCGCCGACGGCGTCTTGACGGTCGGTACTCAGAGCGTGGAAAGCGGCGAAGCCCGTAATGAGACTGGCCGTCGCCTGGCCGATGCCAGCCTTGATTTCAAAATACGGGATGTTCATTTGGGAAGTGGTCAAAGCGCATGTCGCCACCTCCCCGAAGTATTTCGAGCCTGTGCACTACCGAGGCGAGGGCATCTCCATGATTTCCGGCCGTCAATTAGCCCGCGTCAAGATTCACGCCAGCCGCTCGGGATGTCCGCAGACTTGCTGCTGAGCAAAGTGAGAACCAGCGGTTTTGACCATCGTCGGCATTCATAACAGTTCGCCTCCAGGCACTGGGCCAGCCAGGTACTACGCGGAAAAAATCTCGCGGGGAAGGTTTCATTGCCATGGTCTTTTGCGGTTCAAGCAAGATGGTTGCACCGAATGGGAGCTGCGAACGCGCCTTCGGGAGCGATCCGGTCGGGATTGGAATTCTACCGGCGGCGAACCTATGGTCCTGGACATGGCGACCTCTGCGATGCCGATTTTTAAGGTTGCAGAGGCTCTCCTCAAAGGCGAGGCACTGCCCCCAAACGTGGGCTATGACGCCGCAGGCGTCCCAACCCAGGCTCCGAAGGAAATTCTCGTGTCCGGCGCCTTGCTGACTTTCGATCGTGGCCCCAAAAGTTCTGGACTCGCTTTGATTGTCGAGCTCTTGCAAACGCGCTTACGGGAGGATGTTTGCCCGGTGATCCGGACAATCAAAATTGGGGAAACCTCGCCTTTGCAATCGATCCCGATTTGCTCGTTGGTCGGGAATCCTTCCTTAAGAATGTGGATCGGACGATGGCACATATCAAAGGTTTGAAGCGGAGCTATCCCGCCCGGGACACACATCCGCGTCGTCCTTCCGGACTTCCGGTGACCTCCCAGCGGTTATCCGGGCTGATCACAACAGTTGTTATCACCCGCCTGCAATCGACACCCGCACGATCATCACCGGCGAGTTGAACGAACTCCCGGTAGAGATCCATACCCGCAAGCCCGTGATTTTGCCAGAAACCCTCTTAGACCGCGGGTTTGATGTTCTGGTTCAAGCGAAAGAAGTTCTTGGGGTCGTACTTCTTCTTGACGGCCATGAGCCGGTCGTAGTTGGGACCGTAGGCAGCTTTGATCGTGTCTTCTCCCTCCTCACCTAGGAAATTCAAGAAGTACGCACCGCTCGAGAAAGGACGCATCGCATCCGCCAAACCGCGAGCCCATCCGATATGGCGCTGAGACTCTCCTGGATCCACCCATTGCGCTACAATAACGAGGTCATATCGGGCTTGACGTTGTGCAAAAGCACTTTCCGAGACACCAACCCGACTCGCAGCTCCACCATAAAACTCGATAGTTACCCCGGTAAGAGGAGATGTCGCCCGGTTCGCATGCTCCACAAGGACA
>DATJKY010000343.1:0-18437 GCA_035490955.1 Terriglobia bacterium
AGGGCCGATAGAGAATAGCCCACGGCGTGAGCCGTGGGGGCGAGGGCATCCGCCGCATGCGCAGCCCCGGCAGGGGCGGCAGAGGCTACTCCCAGATATACCGCTCGTCGTAAGGGATCCGATGCGCCTTCAGGAAGGCGAGGAATTCCTCTTGCAAGGAAATCTTGCGGTGGTGCTGCTCTTGGTCGCGAATATACTTCACCACCGCGGAAAGGCTCGGCCTTTCCGGCCCGGCCGGCCAAAGGAGAATGACAATTAAAGTCCTTCGGCTCGGTGGCTTGCCGGAAAGCCAGAGGCTTTCTCCCGAGACCCCGTCGGGACGGGGCGCACAGCAGGCGGCAAAGCCGCACCAGGCCATCGCCGGCGACCCGGCGCGATTTCTTCACAGCTTCGCAGCGAAGTGGGTGCCCCTATATCGGCGGGCAAAGGCAGTCTGGTAACGCGGCTAAATGGAAGCACGCCTGAACACCAGGACCTTCGCGGTAAACATGTGCACCGGTTCCCCGTTTTGGTTCAACGTAGTGTTTCTCACGGTCGCGATGCCTTGGTTCGGCTTTGAGCGCGAAGGTCGGATTTCAAGGATCTCGCTTTCCACTCTTAATGTGTCGCCGGGCCGTGTCGGCCTTGGCCAAGCGATCTCGCCACCCATACCGATAATGCCATTCGCAAGGGGCAGACCGCCGGCTACTAGGAGGCGCATGGCTACGGCCGCAGTGTGCCAGCCGCTTGCTGTCAAGCCTCGAAAAATGCTCGTCGCGGCAGCCGATTCGTCGAGATGAAAGGGTTGTGGATCAAATTCCGCGGCAAACGCTTTGATCCGAGTCTCATCCATGTGATACGACCCGGAGGTGAACCGCTGTCCGACGCGCAAATCTTCCAAATAGAGGCGCTCAGCCGTTATGCCTGTTTCACTCATCATACCCTCTCCAACACCTCGATTGTACCGAAGCCGCGACTTCTGTTTTGACTCATGGTTATGATGGCAATCGGATAGAAAAAGATTCGGGCCGGCAGGCGAAAGAACAGGAAATTCGGACCCAAGCAAGTCGTCCCTCGAGGTCACGATCGATGCCAGTCCTGTTGACACCCGGGTGGAGATGCGCGACAACGACGTGCGCGGCCCGCACTTCCTGGACGTAACGAAATATCCGACGATCACCTTTACCTCAAAGCGGGTATGGCTTAAAGTCTGGCTTAAAGCCATGCCCGTCGAGGGTTTGGTGGGCAGATACGGCTTCCGGAGCCGAGATCGGACAATGCTTCACGTCAACGATGTTCGTAGGAGTTGCGGGCGCCTCACTCGAAGCTCCACCTGGAGACGCGTCTTCATTGCCGCCTGCTTTACGCTAGCCTTCTGCTTCAGGCTTTGTAGTGCCGTTAGCCCTCACCCTACAGTCCCGGAGGGCGTCGGTATCGAAATTCACTTCGTGGATCCCCAGCCCGGCGAGATGAGGATGCTGGCAGCTTCCGGGGTCCGCTGGATTCGTATGGACTTCGACTGGTCGGGCACGGAAACGGCGAGGGGCCAGTACGATTTCACTGCCTATGACCGGCTGGTGGCGCTGCTCGAACAATACAAGATTCGGCCAGTCTTCATCCTCTGTTACTCCAACGCCCTGTACGATGAAGGGCTCTCGCCCTACACGCAAGAGGGGGTACAGGCGTTCGCGCGTTGGGCGACTGCTGCAGTCACCCACTTCAAAGGACGAGGCATCATCTGGGAGATGTACAACGAGCCGAACTACTTTTTCTGGCGCCCCAAGCCCAACGTAGAGGCCTACATCAAGCTTGCCCTCGCAGTCGGCGAAGGGATCTATGAGGCGGCTCCGGACGAGGACTATGTTGGGCCGGCTACGTCCGGCGTGGATCTGCCGTTTCTTGAAGCCTGCTTCAAGGCCGGCTTGCTGAACTACTGGTCGGGAGTCTCCGTTCATCCTTATCGACCGGCGGATCCTGAGGCCGCCGCGGCCGACTTCATGGCCCTGCGGGCCCTGATCGTGCGCTATGCGCCAGAGGGCAAACAGATTCCCATTCTATCGGGCGAATGGGGCTACTCCACCAACTCCGATCGGAGAGGTGTAGATGAAGCGACGCAGGGCAAGTTGTTGCCGCGCCAGTGGCTAAACAATCTGGCCAACGACGTTCCCCTCTCCATCTGGTACGACTGGCACGACGATGGCCCTGACCCCAAGAATCGGGAGCATCACTTCGGTATGGTTCGTTTTGCGTATGATGGCGGCCACGACCCCGTCTACGAGCCTAAGCCCGCCTACCGAGCGGCCCGTACATTGACCACGTTGCTCGAAGGCTTCCGTTTCAACAAGCGCCTGGTGGTGGGTGGGTCGAACGACTACGTGCTGCTGTTCAGCAACGGCGATGCGGTTAGGCTTGCGGTGTGGACAACCGCTCCTCGGCCACACCTGGTGTCGGTTCCCGCCAGTCCAGGCCGTTTCACGGTCTTCGCTCATACGGGAGAAAAGCTACCGGACGTCGTCGCTGGCCAAGGCAGCCTCGCTGTCGTCGCGACCGATGCACCACAGTATCTCGACCCCGAAAAACCCAACGACCTCCTACGCGTAGCTGCGGCCTGGATGACTGCACCTTTGGACATCTACACCACGGCGCCGAAGGACGTCTCGATCACGCTGAACTTGCGGAACCCGCTCTCGAAGACTCTCCGCGTGAAGACCGAGCCCAATCTTCAGGCCCAGGCCGCCTCAGGAAAGGACCTATCGTTATCCACATCGGTGAAAGTGCTGCGCGTTGCCGACCCGATGCGTGTGCCTATCGAGTGGGAAGTCGACGGAATGGGACGCATCGCGCAGGAGACGCACCTTCAGGTAACAAACCCGTTGCGGGCGGATCTGTTCCCAGTGGCGGGTAAAATCTTGCCCGTTAGAGTGAGAAATCCTTCTGGTGAAGCCTTCGATGGCGAGCTTTTTCTAACCGATGTAACGGGGCTGCGCTGCGACCCGTGCCACGCCCCACTGAATCTCAAATCGGGTGAGATCACCAAAACCGTGGGGATCGCGCTGGGCGGAAGCGAACGGGCCTACGGTGGGGGCGTGCTGGTCAAAGATAGCAAGGGCGAAACCGTGCTCAGCGTGGCAGCTAAGCGACTGGTTTCCACGGACGACTTTGCGCGTTATCCTTCCGGCACCCAGCCTGAGGCTTACCAACTTGTGGCGGAGGGCGATGCCCAGGTGGCGTCACGACAGGCGCTGACCGTTGCCGCGCCGCCCGGGGGACCGCCTTATCCAGGCATGAGCAGCCTTAAGGTCGAGTATCATTTCACGCCTGGTAATAAACTGATCCGGGTCACGCCGCTGGCCGAGGACATCAAGAAGATAGAGGGTGAACCGACCTCGTTCGGCCTTTGGGTGTATGGTGACGGCGCCGGTAACACGCTCGGCTTGCGATTCGTAGATCAGACGAGGCAGGTGTTTCAAGAAGGGGGCAGCCCTATAACCTGGAAGGGATGGCGCTACGCCGTCTTTCCGATGGACACAACGCTGGCCAACCACTGGGGCGGCGCGGACGATGGGGTAATCCACTATCCCATCCGCTGGGACACGCTGTTCCTGATCAATAATGCCGAGGGCAAGGAAACACAGGGCATCGTGTTCCTCAGCGCGCCCACGCTCATATTCTGAAATTGACCGTTGGGCAATAGCGCCGTTGGTCTGGAGCACTAAACTAAGCTAACAGGCTGCGGAGAAAAGGCCCTCTCATGCCGAGCGTAGCGAGGCATCTGCTGGTTCTTGTTAAAGACAAACCAAGAGCAGATCCCTCGCTTCGCTCGGGATGACATCTTCGAGGTTTTCAGCAGCGTGCTAGGCTAGTTTAACCTTTTAAGGCTTAAGAGGCGAAATGGACACAGAGAACTTCGCTTGGTTGCGGGTTTAGACCGCGTTGTAAGACGACTGATCCGTTTATTCATGAGGGCTTGGCCTTGCCAGACTCGATTGCTATACTCAGAGTCCGAAGTTAGAGTTTCGTCAGTAATGCGCTTCGCGAATTTGGACTGTAGCTTAATTATGCTGACTCAAGGCACAGTGATCCACGCTGGTTACCGCGTCCTGGAAAGAATCGGGCAGGGCGAGATCGGCGAAGTGTACAGGGCCGACCGTGTGGGCACCGGGCAGCTCTGTGCCCTTAAAGTGCTTAGCGCGGGACTGATGGACGATTCAGTACTGGTAGGGCGCTTCACGGAAGAGGCGAAGAGGGCCTCTACAATCCGGCATCCCAACGCCGTGCGGATCGAGGGGGTGGGGGAGGCCGAGGACGGTCGGCCATTCGTGGTGATGGAGTATCTGCCTGGGGAGAATATGCGCGACGTAATGGCGCGGGAGGGGCGCTTGCCGGCCTCGCGCGCCTGCTTCATCGCTAGGCAAGTGGCCACTGTGCTACAAGTGGCGCACGCCTTGGGCTTCGTTCACCAGGACGTCACGCCCGGTAACATCATGCTCGTTGAAACACCGGTGGGCACGCAGGTCAGGTTGCTGGATTGTTGTGTCGCCCGAATTAAGGAGGATCGCCGGCGCGACATGAGCAGGATCGCGCTAGGGAATCGTGGCGTCCTGATGGGCACGCCGGAGTATTTCTCTCCGGAGATGGCGGTAGGAAAGTCGGGTAGCGAACTGGACGGCCGGTCTGACCTTTACTCGCTGGGTGTCGTGCTCTTCCAGATGCTCTGCGGCGAGCTGCCCTTTGAGACCAAGACCGGCGCCATGGATGCGCTGCTGGCTCACCTCCTAATCCCGCCGAAGCGCGTCAGCGGACTTCGCTCAGACGTCCCGGAGGAATTGGGCCGCTTGGTGGCAAGGATGCTGGAGAAGAAGCCCGAATCGCGGCCCGCTAGTTCCCGCCTTGTGGTGGAGGAATTGGCAAAGCTGGAGAGGGTGCTGCGTGAGACCTCTGCACCGGAGGCGGCCGTTGCGTCGCCACGGGAAACCGGGAAAGCCGCACCAGGAGGCTTGCCGTCAGGTGCCTTGACCCTGACTCTACCTCCGGATTCTCCCTGCCAGACGGTCGACGAGACGTTGGGCACGCCATCCGACACGGAGAAACCCGAGGCCCCAGTTCGTCACCCACCACTCCCAGTGGTGGCGCGGCCTGCGCCTATCCAGAAGATGTCACGCCGGTGGCCGCGATGGGCTGCGGCTACCGCGATAACAGCACTCTCGCTCGGCCTCGTCGCCTGGTTTCTCGCACGCCCCCGACCGAAACTCAGTCCTTACTTCGAACCGGGTGCTTCTGCCCCCAGATCCTCTCGCGAGGTCACCGGCCGAACTGGCCAGACCGGCCAAGGGATAGCAACGCCTGCGCCCCAGCGGAACACTTCGCCGGCTGCAAACTCTCCCGGAACAACTTCTGCAGTCTTGGAGGCATCTCCAGATTCAACCGGTACAAAGCCTGGAGCGAGAACTTCGAAAGGCGTTGGCGAACAAGCCGTACCACTGGGCGAGGGCACTTTGAAAGCGAGCCAAGCACCGCACCGGCCGAACCTAGATCTGGCAACAGTGCGGGCCTTGACGGCCGAGGGCGATAAGTTTTTTCGACAGGGCCAGTATGACCGAGCTACTCAGTCGTACCAGAAGGCCTTGCGGCTCGATCCTTCGAGCGGGGCGCTGCAAGCCAAAATCCGGCGGGCCGGAACCGCCAAGGCTGCGGAACAAAAATATCTGAATGAGTGAGACGGTCGAGAAAAGCAGCGTGGCCGGCAGCGGCGCAGATCACGCGTGGCGAGGCGGAAGCGCCCGTGTGGACTCCATGTCCGAACAATTCCTGCGATCCTACCCTCAGCCCCAAGCGGCCGCGGACCTCCGGCATCGGCTGTCACTCGTGCGCCGGCAACCCATCTTACCGATCCTCCTGTTATTGATCCTGGCGGTCAGCGCGGGAGCCCAGTCCCAGACTTCCGGGCGTCCTCTGGGGCAGACCCAACTGCAAGGTCTCGTGAAGGGCGGGGTGTCGAGTGAACGGCTGGCAAAGCTCGTTCAGCAACGTGGCATCGACTTCACGCCGAGCGACGAATACCTTGAGGAACTGCGAAGTAGCGGGGCTGAGGAAGTACTTCTGAAGACGCTACGCGCCCTTCAGCCCCTTGTGGCCGGGGAGGCGGGGGGAGGCCCGGCAGGAGCAGTGAACAACACGTCAGCCCGCAACCCGAGCAAGCAGCCGACCACGGCCGAGCTGGTGGCGGAGCATCTCGCCCGCGGCGCCGAGCTGCAACGATCAGAACGCTGGGTCGAGGCAGAGCAGGAATACCGTTCAGCCTCCCAGCTCGATGCTGAAGACCCAGCCATCCATCTGGCCCTTGCCAACGTCTTAATCAACCAGAAACGATGGGACGAAGCAATCGTTGAATTCCGCGAGGCACTCCGCCGCCAGCCAAACAACAGCACCGCCCATGCGGGCCTCAGCAACGCGTTGGAGGGAAAGCACGACCTGAAAGGGGCGATCGACGAATATCGCCAGTTCCTGAGCCTGGAGCCCAACGACGTCAAAACGCTGAATAAGCTCGCTGCTGCACTTTACGCACAGGGCGACGTAAGCGGCGCCATCGTCGAGTATCGCTCCTTGGTAAGTTTGAAGCCCGACGACGCCCAACTGCACCAAGGGCTGGGGCAAGCACTCTACGTGCAGGGTGACCTGGACGGCGCGGTGCGCGAATTTGGCGAGGCGCTGCGCCTCAAGCCGGATTACGCCGAGGCACACAATGACCTGGGCGACGCCCTGTTAAAGAAGGGAGAGCGCCGCGCCGCGCTCCAGGAGTATCTGGCCGCATTCGAGTTGGCGCCGAACGATTCGACCTTCCGCGCCACGTCCGACTGGATGGCAACACACTTGGAACACTAGGAGGTTTGATCCTAGGAACTTGACTTTTGATTCAGATTTTTCTGGTGCGGTTGCTACCAAGAGACCCCTCACCCGGTCCCGGGACGCGGGACCACCCTCTCCCCTTGGGGAGAGGGCTGTGATCCCATCTTTGAAGTCCGGCCATCTCCCTTGGGAAGAGGGTGGCGGTCCCGCAGTCGCGGGAGAGACGGGTGAGGGGTCACGCCTCGGCGGTCTGAAGGGAAGCCTCCCTGGTGCTAAGGGCGGCCTGGCGAGGACAAGATGGCCGTGCCACAACTGCGCTATGGGAGCCTCGAGACTTCAGCTTGTTCTTGTGATACTGTGGGTGACCGCGATGGCCCGCGCAGCGGAAACGGCGGACCAACACCTCCAGCGCGGCAACGACCTTGCCAACCAGAAAAACTGGGATGCGGCCATCACCGAGTACCGCGAAGTCGTGCGCCTGAGACCGGCTTACACCGAAGCATACTATAATCTCGGCAATGCTCTTTGGGGGAAAGGCGACCTCGAAGGAGCCGCCCGCGAGTATCAGAAGGCAGTCCGCCTTAACCCGGGTTTCGTTCTGGCTTACAACAACCTTGCTTTGGTGCTCAGGGCTAGGGGTGATCTAGACGGAGCCGTTCGCGAATTCCAGGAAGCGGTTCGCCGGAAACCCGATTATGTCGAAGCAAACTTTAACCTGGGCAACGTGCTGGCCGACAAGCGCGAATACGACGCGGCCATCACCCAATACCGGGAAGCAATCCGCCTGAAGCCAGATTCCGCTCCCATCCACAACAATCTTGCGCTCGCGCTTAAGGCGAAAGGTGATTCCAGCGGGGCCATGACCGAGTACGTAGAGGCGATCCGCTTAAGACCGGATTATGCCGAGGCCCACTACAACCTGGGCAGCACGCTCGTCGACAAGGGCGACCTGGAGGGCTCCCTCGCGGAATACCGCCTGGCCCTTCTCCTGAAGCCGGACGACGCCGCGGCACAAAACAATTTGGGATTGATTTTTGCCCAGAAAGGCGATCTGAACCGCGCGATCTTTGAATACCGGTGGGCGATCCGCTTACAGCCGAAAAACGCCAAGGCCCAGCACAACCTGGGCCGCGCCCTGGAAGCGCGTGGCGACCTTAAGGCAGCCCTCCAGCAGTACGCCGTCGCCTGTCAGATGGATTCGAATAACCCCGACTACCGAGCCGATTACTCGAGGCTGTCCGTAACGTTAGGACGATAGGCTGGAGCAGGAGGCTTGAATTGACTTTAACCGTAATTCTGCGGAAGCTCCTACGGTGGAGGTGGGTCTCCTGACTGCTGGTTGGCGTTGTCACCGCGGGCTCCGGCTTGGTCCTTCTGGCCTGCCTCAGGCCCGGGTGTGCCGAAGCGGACGAGATAGGGATAGAGGCGCGTCACTTCAAACGGCATCTTGTCACGCGGCGAGATTAGTGTTGCTGGCTTGCTCTTCGTCAGTTGTATGTGGTCGTTCCACGGATTAACCTTGACGCGTGCGCCGAGGGGCAGAGCGGCAATCTGGTCGACCCGAGTTTTCTCGAGCGCCGGCGCGCTGCCCATCAACTGCGCGACGCGTCGAACTTGGCTTCCCTGCGCCAGCCGGCTACCCAGGTGGGCCCCAAAGAGCTGCGGCGTGTGGGGAGCAGCATCGGCCATGGCTCGCAGGAAAAGGCCTGCTTGACCGAGTTGATCTTTGTACGGAGAGTTTTCCAGCAGCTCGACAGCCTTCGCGTCAGCGGCAGCCTCATCGTGCTGGCTGGGTTTGAAATTCAGGCGGTGAAGGACGTCGTCGTCCTTTATCATCAGCCGGTCGTGAAAACCGTATTTCGTAGTGTTGGCGCCGGCTGTGTGCCCGAGCACGACGTGCTCCAACTCGTGTGCAAGGATAGCGGCGAGGCTGGCCTCATCGGGTAGCACGTCGATCAATCCGCGACTCAGAATGATGGTGTTGCCGATGCCCAGCGATTCAAGCGTAGAAGTCAATAGGATGCGGACGTGGATTTGGGGCAATTTATCGAGGTGATTGCTCACGATCAGATTGTTCACCACGGTTTCCATCACCTTGTCGACATTGCCGGGAGGAGCAAGCAATCCAGCCTTCTCGAGGCGCTGCAGGATATTAGCTTCTGCCTCGCTTTCCCACTCGCGTTGGGCACTAACCGGCGACGGATCGGTCGAGTTTTCGCTCGCGTCCCGGACCTCAGTGGGCGCTTCGATCATCACCCAAGTCAGCTCTTGTTCAGGGGTCGCATTGCTTAGGTCGTAGCCCCAAAGTCGTGTTTGCGATTTGAAACGCACCGCACGCTTTATCGAATACTTCAGGTCCAGCTCCTCGCTGTATACGTAAACTGGTAACCAAAGGCCGGGCTGGATGTTCTCCCGCCAGCTGTCAAAATGGAAATAAGTTGAGAATCGGGGGGCCGGAGTGTACGTGCCGTTGAAGCGGACGATGTTATACTCCTGGTCTTCAGCCCAGATGCGACCTTCGAAGAGGCCGACCCCGGCTCCGGGACGGGGCTGGACGTCGAAAACCACGCAGCGTACGTTACCCAAGAACTCGCGACTCACGAAATCGAGCAGATAGTGCTGGCGATCGAACCGACTCGCATCGATGACAATCATGTAGGTAAATTCCCCTGCATGGTAAGGCATCGAATAGAGTTGGGTGATCTGGCCAGTGATCCCCTTCACAGTTCGGTGCGCCAATCCGGGCTGGGGAAGGAAGGACCGAAACGCCACGCCCTGCTGGAAGTCCATGCGTCCAAAGAAGTAATGATCGTTGACCGGCACGGTCCCCAGCTCAGGATCCTGGCGCAAGTCCTGAATATAAGTCTCAACTCGGGGGCTGTATTTGCGCAGGTTCTTCAGGAGCTGCTGCTCGCGCGCAATAACGGTATCCACAACCTTTGTGAGCTCTGGCGATACCCTCTCTCCCGTGGCAGCAGGCGCCGATGGTTGGGAGGCTGCTGCAGAAGGTTGCGCCTTGCTCCCCGCAGAGCGCCTACCGGCCTGTACAGAGTCAGTTGCCTGCTGAGACCAGCCGACCTGTACAATCGCGCTGGCGGCTAGAAGGAGTGCTAAGTCGATACGCCCGGTCACAACTTATCTATCGGCTGTCTGAATCGATACTTTGAAATACATGCGCTAAGTGACGATTGTCTGACTGTTTCGTCGAGCTGGCCTGAGTCTGCTTGGCAGCGCGTAGCTCTGCTGGAGTCTCTCCGTGAGCCCATTCCAGCCCGTACATATTGTACTACGAGTACGTGTTAGCGTAGAAGAATGCCGTACCTTGGGGCACCTCCGTAGTGGTCAGTTTGCATCGGTAGCGCCGAGTTTACCTCGCCACGTGGTAGCGCAAAACTGGCTCTACCTCAAACTGACCCGCCATCCGCACCTATTCCTTACCTGTCTGCAGCCCAACAAGTTGTGCGGTAATGTGTCATAAGACGAAAACCTGGATTCTTCGTCGGGCTGAGAGAAACGGTTCATCACGAAAGCCCGTTGGCCGCGGCCGGGTCAGGGCGCGCTGGGGCTCGCGGGACCACTGCCTCCGCCGCCGGCCCCGACTGCGACTCCCACGCCCGCGGCGGCGCCTACCGCGACCAGAATGAGGATGGCGGATGATCCCTGATGCGTTGCGACTGGGTGCGGTGTGGCCTGGCCTGCCGGCTCGCTGGGCGCTGGTTTGGCCTCTTCCCTTTCTTGCTCCAGAACTGGTGAGGGGGGTGCGGCACACGCTTCCGTCTCTCCCTCGGGCAGAGTGTTGCGCCGACCCGAGGTGATCTCCGTAACTAAAGCTGGGCCGTGGCGCGCCGTAATCGTACTACTCCCGTCGGGCGAAACCGAAACTAGGTAACTGACTTTTCCCGGCTGTGCCGGCGCGATCCGACACCTCGGAGTTTCAATGTTCAAGGAGTCTGAAGCGTCTGTCTCAGCCAGAAGGATACCTGATGAGATTCTGGCGAGAGGATGCCCGGACGGGTTGGTGAGGTTAACGGTAGTCCCCCCCGCCAGATTCAGCTGCGTACTGGCCGAAATCTTCACCAGAGCGCTACCGATTTTGTCGGTACTGAGGGTGTCGCCGGCGAGAACCGTACCTGGGCCAGGGACTGGCACTCCGCCGACCGATGCGCCTGAAGACGAAATAATCTGTCCGATGGCCTGCTGGCCGCCGGTAGCGGGACGGGTAGGCAAAGTAAGCCCCAGAACCAGGCTGAGGCAAATGGCCTTTCTCAGAAAACGGGTCCGCATACAGTGCCCCTACCGATCACTCTCTCCTACCTTCGTTGACTTCGTGTCTTGGTGTTGGACGATCGCCGCCGCAGCCCGATCCTCTGACCACGTGCAACTCGCTAAGCCGGCGCAGAAAGCAAACCACGCTGCGTTCGCCGGAATGTGGAGGTTGAAATCCACCAGACTGTGGACCAGCAATCCGCAGCACCCGAGCGCAGCGCCCAACTGTATCCAGCCCGATTCGTGCTGTAGCCGCTCAGCCAGGTTTCTGAAGGCTACCCCGAGAAACAGGACCAGGGCGAGAACCATCAGCGCCCCACCCGCAAGGCCTGTTTCTGCCAGCGCCTCGGCGTAGTCGTTGTGGGCGTGGTCCCAGTCGAAGTCGCTGGGAAAGCTGCAGTAGGGCGGGTACGCAGTTTCAAAACTGCCCAAGCCCACGCCGGTGAAGGGCCGGTCGCGGAACATGCGCAGGGTGTCAAGCGCCACCAACCTCCGCTCGCCGAAGGTAACCTCAGGTGCACGCGTCAAACTAGCGACGGTGGAGAAGCGTTTCAGGATATCGCCCCGATCCACCCAGAGGAAGAGCGATGCGGCGACGATGATCCCCAGTGCTCCCCCGGCGGCCAATCGGTAGCGCGCCGGGCCGGGAGCACGCCGCACGAGAATCACGCCCAGGATCAAAACCTCGGCACTGAGCGCGATCAGGCCTCCGCGCGAGCCGGAGAGCAGCACGGACGCCACAGCGACGCAAACCGCGAACCCGAGCAGCAGGCGTGCCGGATGCCGGCGCGGGCGCGAAAGGACGTAAAGAGCGGCGAGCGGAATCAGCACCTCCATCAGGCCGGCGTAGTGGTTGTGGTTAACGTAAGGCCCGAAGACCCAACCGCCCCACCGCGGCTTAACTTTCCAGTAAATGAGGCCCGGACTGGACAAGAACTGTAGGATGGCAAACACCGCCAGCGTCACGGTGTATACAGTTATCGTGAAACCCAGCGTGCGCCAAACTGGGGCACAGTCTGTGCCGGCCCTCAACCCCCTCACCCGGCTCGCTCCACCACCCTCTGTCCCCAGAGCGGCCGAGGGCTGTACTGCGGTTGATCTGGTGTCTCGAAGGGGTGGCACGTGGCAGAAGAGTTGCGCCGCAAGAAAGAAGAAGATCAGAGCGGTGCCCAGCTTCAACAGCGACTCTCGAGTGGCAATAGGATCCAGCGTGGAATGGCCGAGGAGTTGAGCTGCCCCCAGTGCCAGCATTGCCAGGAACGGCGTGTATAGCGGCGACCAGACGATCCTCACCAACCCCCGCCGCACACTCCCTCCAGCCCAGCAGGCGAGCATCAGCAGCGCCGCCATCCCGAGCGTCGCCCAGGCCCACGGCTGTACGGCCCCGAAGGGCAAGGGGGCGGCCAGCAGCGTCGCGAGGAGGACGGCAAACAGTAGACGGTCGACGGTAGACGGCATAGAGGAAACGATCATGTCATAAGTTAAGTTATAGCTTCTGAGTTGTGTGTTCTGAATCTGCTTTCTTCCGAATTCAGAACTCACCATTTTTGGTCTTCCGCAACTCAGAACTCATAACTTAGAACTTATGACTCAGGAACTTGCTTTTGCGGCTTCAGCGAAACCGCGTCAAGCCAGAACTGCCCGGTGATCTCGGTGGGGAAACTCCGGCTGCGTGGCCGCCAAACCGACAGACGCAGGAACCGAGTCTCGGCCCCAGTGGCGAAGCGGGCGCTCACCGTGTGCCAGGGTGTAGTGGCAACAGTCGTCTCGGTGGTGACGTCCAGGCAGTGGGGGCAGTCAGGGTCGAGGACGCGCAAGCGCGGGCCACTATTGGAAGTAATGTTCTCCGAGCGGGCGGAGGCCGTCAGCACGTACTCCTGGTTCGGGCTGACCGGCACAAGTTGAACTACAGGCTCAAATTCCTGGTTGCTGCTGACGGTAAAGTCCAGGCGGAGGCATCGCCGCCCTTGGCGCGCGGACGGATCAGAGAAATCGGCAGCGACCCCAGGCGCATTCCTGTAGCGCCAGTCAAAGCCGGCGTTCAAGGGCGCTTGCTCGAAACCGCCGTTGAAGACCAGATTCTCCGCATCGTCGCGCGCCGGAAACAAGCTGCCGCTCTTCTCTACCACCTTCCAGACGCTCAGCGCTTCCCGTGTGCGGCCCTGACGAAGCAGACCTTCCAGATAAGGCTCCGCCGAGGTCCAGGGGACGGAAGGCTCCTGAGCCACGGTTTGAAGCCATATCGGGTACGCGGCGCCGGCCCCCGCGTTGGCGCTGAGGAAGTTTACAAAGGCCAGCTTCAGCTCCAGATTGGCTGAGGGCAGGAGCTTGTCGAACACTGCTTGGGGATCGTTCAGGATTTGAATGCACATGCGGAACGACGGCCAGGCGTATTTCGGGCTGAGCGCCAAGAGCTCGCGGAAGTGCCGCAGGGCAGCCTCCGTCCGGCCGACACGCAGGTCGTGGTTGGCGACGACCCAGCGGACGCGAGGCGTCATGGGGCTTAAATCGAGCGCGCGTGCGAAGGCGGCACCGGCACAGGCACTGTCGGCAGCCGACTCGCACGCAGCGCCGAGGTCGAGCCAATAGACCGCCACACCGGGGTTCAACTCCGTCGCCCGTCGCAAGTCGTGGAGCCCCCGCGCGAAGTCCAGCGGTTCCAAGCCGTAGGCATAGATCATGCCCCTTTTATGGTAGAGGTCGGGATTGCGCGGATCCAGAGCTAGTGCCCGGCGCAGCTTGGGGACCTCGCCCGATTCTCCCCAAGTGGCAACGATCGCCACTCGCAGCGTTTCCACCGCCAGGGCCAGCAGCGCCAGCCCCACCACTATCAGAAAGAGAGCCGCCCGGCCTCGGGAGCGAAGCGAGAATTCGGTTATGAGTGGTGAGTTATTCATAGCTCAGAGCTTTTTCCGTGGCCGTTGCTGCCGTTGCCATTCCCATTGCCATTCCCGTAGTAGGAATGGTGGTACCGACCATAACGGGATCCGTAGTAATAGTGACCGTCAAGCCCCAGGTCGACCTTGTTAAGGACCGCGCCCAGGATTTTTCCTCCCGCGCTCTCCAGGACACGCTGAGCACGCACCAAGGCGCCACGGACGGTCGCGCCGCTTTCCACCACCAGGATCACCCCATCCACGAGAGTCGAGAGCAGGGTGGCATCGGTGACCACGAGCAACGGCGGAGAGTCGACGACGAGGTGATCGAAGTGCAGACGCAACCCCCGCATCACCTCTTCCATCGTGGGCGAGGAGAGCAGCTCGGCGGGATTGGGAGGCGTGGGCCCCGCGGGGAGCACCCAGAGGTTGGGGACGAGCCCGCATTTCCGTAATGCCTGCTCCACGCTGTGCGCCCCGGTAAGCAGGCTGCTGAGCCCCACGCCATTGTCGAGACCCAAGTGGCGGGCGACGCCGGGCTTGCGCAGGTCACCGTCGATGATCAGGACGCGTCCACCGCGCTGGGCCAGCGCCATGGCGAGATTCATCGTAGTGCACGTCTTGCCCTCGTTGGGCTGCGGGCTGGTGACCAGCAAGGCTTGGGGCGGTCGAGGGGCGGTGGAGAGTAGTATGGCGGTGCGCAGAGCGCGGTAGGACTCCGTAAAAGCGGACGAAGGCTGGTTGAGTACCGCCAGGGCCACCGCGCCATCGTGTGTCATCCGCCTCCGACGCCGATTCTTCGGCCACACTGACGACGACCTACTGAGGCTCGCCGAAGGCACAATCGCCAGAGTCGGGGAGCCAATCAAGCGTTCCACGTCTTCGGCATTGTCGATGGAGTTGTCCAGACCCTCTTCGACAAAGGCGAGGGTGATGCCGACCAGTGTCCCGGCGAGCAAAGCGATCCCCAGGTTCAGCAGCTTCTTCGGTCGCACCGGGACGCTGGGCACTAATGCCCGATCGACGGCGTGGATATTGGTGGCGCGCAAGCCTGCTAAAGCCGTCGCGTCCTTCAGCCGTTGGAGCAGTTTGTCATAGAGCTGTTGGTTGGTTTCGAATTCGCGCTGCAGGAGATTGTGCTGAATCAGGAGCTGGCTCAGCTTGCCGACTTCCAGTTTCTCCGTCGCTACAGCGGCACCGAGGAGCTGCTCGCGGGCCAGCGCCACCTCGTAGTCGTGACGAATGCGTCCCACCACGCGTGCGCGCTCCTTTTCGACAAGGGATTGAATCTCGATGACCTGATCGTGCAGCCGGACCAACTTGGGGAAGTTGGGACCGTACTGTTCCTGGGCGTCGGCGTATTGCGTCTTCAACTCGGCAGCTTTCTCCTCCAGCTTTTCCAACAGCTCACTCTGCGCCAGGAGTGCCACCCGTGATTCGTTTGCCCTCACCTGTTCGTCGAGCGCTTGCTTCTGTAGCCGGTCGGTCTGGGCATTGGTGAGGTCCTTGCTCAAGTCCGCCAGCCTCTGCTCCACCACGTTCTGTTTGTCGCTAAGGTTCACGATGGCGTTCTGCCGCTCGTAGTCCACCAGCGCCTGTTGGGATTTCTCCACCTTGGCTTTCAACTCGTCGAGCTGCTGCTCCATCCAGCCCGAGGCCTGCCGGGTGGCGTCGTATTTCGTGTGGAAGCTATACTCGGTGTAGTTGCTGACGAGTGCGTTGGCCACGCGCGCCGCGAGCTTCGGATCAGTGCTTTCAAAGGTCACTTGGATCATGTGGCTGTTGTGCATCAACTCCACCCGAAGGTGCCCGCGGAAGGCGCGAAGCAGGCGATTCTGCTCCACGTTGGGATCGTGACCTGCTTCCCCGGGTTGGGCTACCGAGCCGAACTCGGCGTTCTCTCCCAAACCCGTCTTCTCAATGGTTTGCCAGGCGAGATTGTCGCTCTGCAAGATGTTGACCTGCGTCTGCAGGAAGGCGTCCGTCGTCGTGATGTGGTAGAGGTCCTCGAAGGATTGGATCTCCGACGTCTCCGCCTCCACGGCCAGGCGTGCCGTGGCCTCATATACGGGCTGCATCCTGAAGGAGACAATCCCTGCCAGAGTGGTCAGCACAATGGCGACGGTGAGGACGGTCCAGCGGCGCTTGACCAGAATATGCCAGTAAGCGCGCAGATAAAAGTAAGTGTCAGTCCTCTCCAGCTCCAGGTTGACAACTGCGGCAGTCGACCGGTAGTTCGGGCGGTTCACCAGAATAGGATCAAGGGGGACCAAGCTTCCGTTTTCATTCATGCTCTAGCCACTAGGGAACCTTCGTCTCAGAGATACCGAAAAAGGGAGATCAGAGTCAGTGCCAAATGATCACCCCGGTGGCGATTTGGACAGCGGCCTCGGCGGCTCGGCGCATGGCTTTCTTCGCCGAGCTGTCGGGAACAAACAGAATGTCGTTCGCTTGCATCGGCGGGTCGGGAGCGTGTCCCTCCAGAACCTCGCTGAGATTGACTGGCAACTCCTGCCGGGCTGGTGCTGCTCGGGCGGGCTCGTCGCGAATAATCACGGCCCGGCTCTTGATCGCCGTCGGCTTCAAATCCTCCGCCAGCGCAATGGCCTTGAGGACGGTCATCTGCTCTTGGTCATTCTTGAGGGCGAAGCCTCCGGGACGGCCTACTGCGCCGACTACATAAATAACGCCGGCGCGTTGCACTGTCACTCTATCGCCCGGATACAACTCGATGTTCAGACGCGGGTCTCCCGTCTGCAGGAGACGTTTCAAGTCGACGGCGATCGTCTGGGCAACGGGACCCTGCCCGCCGCTGTCCTGGCTGCCGGGCAGTTCCCGCCCCGTCAGGGCGAGATCGCCGCGTGTGACCGTCACGACGTTACCTGCATCCTCGGAAAGTCCCTCGGCCTGGGACAGAACATCGAGCAGTGTGGTGTGCGCGAAGACCGGATAGATCTGCGGTTTCTTCACTGCGCCCGTCACGGCTACGGAATGGAGGCGCGATTCCTTCACTTCCACCGTCACCTGGGGTTTCCTGAGCAGGCCATTCGCCTGCAGCGTGTCGCGAATGGCACCGGCAAGTTGCGCCGTCGTCAGACCCGTAGCGGCAATCGGAGCCGGAACGAGAGGCAGGGTGATGGAACCGCTAGGGCTCACTCGGTACGTCCTGCTGAATTCGGACACGTCGAAGACGCTGACCTCCAGCAAATCATCCGGGCTGATGACGTAGTCGGCCCCGTGGGGCTGCGCGATGGTCTTCGCTTCCGGCCCGGACTGGGCTTCGGTTGCCAAGCCGGAAGCCGGCTGCGGCGCGGGTTGTTCACCGCCCAGTAAACTCATCGCGCCGAGGAGCAGAAGCGCCGACCCGGCAACGAGCGGCCCCGCGCGATCACTTCCGTACTTACTTGGTGCCTGGAAAGGAATGTCTGTGAACCTCTCTTTTGCGACAGTCACGCGTCTCGACGCTACCCTTGCGATCTTTCAACTTCGAGAGGCTAGTGCTGAGTTTCCCGCTTTTCGCAAACTTTCCGACACCCCGTCGGAAGGGTGCTACGGCCCTTTCTTAAGAAGAACCGCCGCTCGACAGGCTCACCCCCCTCCCTTCGGCTTCGCTCCGGGACGGTGAACGGAGTCGAACCGTTAGCTAAGTCGAAGGGCAGAACTTGAAAAGCAAACTCTGCGCTACCCGGCCTTGGTTCTAGATGACTAGAATCTGTAAAAAGCTCCGCCCCATGACTTACGCCGCAGCCCTTCGTCGTAAGCCCGGCGTGAGGATCAGAGAGGTGTGGACCACGCCCGACCGATTACCTTTTGGGTTACTGGTGGCCCTTTGCCTGCGGTCTCCCGAGCTGGGCGAGAAAGGCCTCAGCGCGAACGCGGTTGACCTGATTCAGCCGGAAGATTGGTCCCGCTCCGGTCGTTATGTCTCGCATTAGGAAACCTTGCTCTGCCAGCCATTCCAGCGCCCTGTTAGTGTCCTCGACGCTGCGGCGGATCGTCTCACTCATAAGACGCCAGCGCGCGATTCCTTCCAGGTCGTCAGCCGTGTGGGGATTGCGGAGGAAGTAGCTGAGAATATCCCTAGTGACGTTCTTCCCTGTCTCGCGCGGCATCCGGAATTACGCCTCCAAGCGCCTGGGGCTGCAGGTCGCATACCAAATGCCATGAATCTATTCTGCATTGATTCCAGGCGACTTGAGTGAAGTGCCGGTCATCAGAGTTCAAAGGGGGGGACAGACCGGCCCCAGCGTCTTTACCGGTTTGTGTGGAAATGGGACAAAAACAAAAGGGGTTAAGGGAAAGTGGCCGGGGTGAACGCAATCTGCCCGCCGGCGGGTCAGAATTGTCCCACCCCCATTACTCGCGGGCTTACATAAAAAACGCTTGACGTAGTCATATAATCAATATAAGCTGGGTTAAACACGTGGTGACACACGAATCACACATATTTTGCATCGACTTGACAATATT